>JAHHUA010000033.1 GCA_020024235.1 Oscillospiraceae bacterium | reverse complement strand
GCTCTCCCAACTGAGCTATACCCCCATCTATGACTTCATTATATCAGAAAATTAAATTAAGTCAATGGTTTTGAGTAATATTAGAAAGATAATATTAATATTATAAAATAAGACAAGCTGAAAGGGGAACAAAAATCATGGATGTGGATTTAATTTTTAAGATTGCTGCCATAGGTATAATAGTGGCGGTATTAAATCAGGTACTTATTCGCTCAGGGAGAGAAGAACAGGCGATGATGACTACACTGGCAGGACTTATTGTGGTGCTGATGATGATAATTAATCAAATTAATACATTATTCACTACAGTTAAAACTCTGTTCAGACTTTAAAAGGAGGACAAATGGATATTATAAAAGTAACAGGAATAGCTTTTGCAGCTGTAGTAGCAGCAGTAGTGCTGAAACAACATAAAAAGGAAATGGCACTGGCAGTTACAATAGTAGCAGGGGCAATAATTCTGTTTTGGATACTTAAATCTTTGACACCGGTAATAAATATTATGAAAAACATAATAAATGGAATTACATCAGGCAGAGGTTTCTTGGAAATTCTCACAAAGTCGCTGGGAATATGCTTTTTGACACAGGTTTCTGCTGATGTATGCAGGGACAGTGGTGAAACCGCCATAGCCTCTAAGGTTGAAATAGCAGGGAAAACCGCATTGCTGGTTCTTTCTGCACCTCTTTTGGCAGGAATTTTGGACTTAGCGGGGAAACTGATATGGCTTTAAAATACATAAAAATTATTATAGTAACAATTATGATTGTATTAAGTACCGTAACAGCTTTTGCATATGAGGATTTTGAAAATGGTGCAGAAGAAATCGGTGAAGAAATAATCAGAAATATTCCACGGGAAATGCAGAAAAACTATTATGAATTTAGCGGAAAAAGTCCCAATTTTTCGGATATACTCAAAATGAAACCGTCTGAAGTTGTAAACTTATCTTTAAAATATGCTGCTGATACTTTGCGAAAACCTTCAAAAGTTATGGCAGAAACTATTGTAGCTGCAATACTTATAGGTGCTGTAAAAACACTGATGAACTCTTTCGGAGAAAAACAGGCGGAAACTATTTTTCGCACTACCGCTATTTTATGTGTTTCGGGGTTTTTGCTTTCACCGGTAATAAACTGCATAAAAATCGGAGTAAAAGCAGCTCAGGACTGCAATGTGTTTATATCATCACTGATTCCCTCCATATCAGCCGTTATGATTTCTTCAGGTATGCCTACAACTGCCGGAGCATACAATATGGGAGTACTGGCAGTATGCAATATTACATCGGGACTTCTTCAAAAAATTGCTTTACCGTTTTTGGGAATATATATATCATTGGGTTTTGCAGGCTCTGTTTCTCAAAGGTCGGAAATAACCGATATGGGCAATGCTATAAAAAATTTTATGGTGTGGCTTTTGGGATTTATTATGTTTTTGTTTACAGGATTTTTATCTCTTCAAAGCATTATAGGAACTGCCACTGATAATTTGGCTGTAAAAACTGCTAAATTTGCCATATCGGGATTTGTACCTATAATAGGCTCAGCAGTGTCAGATGCTTTCAGCACAGCGGGTATTTGCTTAAAAATCATTAAATCCTCTTTGGGAGTTTTCGGTGTTGGTATGGTTCTTATTTCTCTTTTGCCCTCTGTGATAAAGGCAGCAGTTTGGTATATAACCTGTAAAATCTCTATGTTTATTTTTAGTGTTTTAGGTATAAAAGAAATCGGAAGTATATTAAATATCTGTAGTGAAGCTATGAAAATAACGCTGTCTTTTTTGTCAGCTTATGCGGTGATGGTAGTAATATCATTAGGAATTGCCATATTTATAGGGGCAGGTGGTTAAATGGACAAAATAAGAAATTTTGCCTATGGCTTATGTTGTATAAGCATTGTTTGTGCCGTGTTTGCAGGGGCTGTGCCTAAATTCGGAGAAAAAGCCATGAAATTTATCACAGGTCTTATAATAATGCTGATGATTTTGTCTTTTCCTTTAAAAAATGATTTGCATAATTTATTTTCAGAAGATTTTTCAAAAAATGAAATATATAACCCCAAAGTAATTGAGCGTGCTGATGAAATTTTAAAAAAAACAGTGGAAGAAAATATAAAATCAGTAATAAACCGAGAACTCATCGGCATAAATATAATAGCAGATGAAATAAATGTTAATGTTACAATAAAAAATGACCACAGTGTAGAAATAAACTATGCTGAAATTATTTTGCCGCCAAACTGTGAGGAAAGGCAAAAAGAAGCGGAAGAAATATTAAATACTTTGGGAATAAAGTTAAAAACAAAGGAAGTGGGGTTTGAAAATGAAATTGGAGGAGATTTTAAAAAGTGATAAATTTACAAAATATATAGTTGCAGCAGGACTTATTGGAATAGCACTTTTGTTTTTTTCTTCTGTGGGAACCACTCATAAACCCGAAAAAGAGAAGGAAATTCAAACCGAAAACGAATATATAATCTGTATGGAAAATAAATTGGAGGAGATGATATCCTTTACAGATGGGGCAGGCATAACCAAAATTATGATAACATTGGAAAACGGTGTGGAATATAAATATGCCACTGAGGAAAGAAACAGTTTTGATGAAGCCAGAGATATAAAAAACAATGAAAACGAAAGTGTTCAAAAAAGGGACAGCAAAGAAAGTAACTACATAGTTATAGACGGACAAAACGGCAGAGAAGCTTTAGTGGAAAGAAAAATTCAGCCTAAAATCAGAGGGGTGGCTGTTCTTTGCGAAGGGGGAGATGATCCTGTTATAAAAAATGAAATTATCCAAATAGTAACTACTGTTTTGGATATACCGTCCACGAAAGTGTCGGTAAGTAAAATAAAATCAGAATGATATACGGAGGAACTGAGCATGAAAAAGAAATTCGGAAAAAGAGAGGTTATTTTAGGGGCACTTGTACTGGGGTTAGGTGCAGCAGTTTATTTAAACTGGCAATATGCTGATATAGGCAGAGAACTGGCAGCATCAAATTCCGTGGTGGAAGGTGTAAATGAAGATAAATCCAAAGAGAAAAGCGGCAAAAATTACGGTGATGCCAAATATGTGGAAGGCAAGGTGGAAGAAGCAAAAGAAAAGGCTTACTTTGCAGAAGCCAAACTTTCCCGTACCAAATCCCGTGATGAAGCCATAGCAACTTTAAAAGAAGTTTTAGCTGACAGCAATTTAGGAACCGAGGATAAAACCAAACTGGCTGAAAAAGCCTCTGCTTTTGCCAAAGCCATTGAAGTGGAGGGCAAAATAGAAAATCTAATAAAAGCCAAAGGGTTTGAGGACTGTATGGTTTATTTAGATGAGGACAGAGTAGATGTAGTTATAAAGACTCAGGGTTTATTGGCAGATGAAACTGCACAAATATGGGATATTATAGCAAAAGAAACCAATGTTTCCTCTGATAAAGTTTCTATAATTGAAGTGGATAAATAACAGTCAGGCTCTGTAGTTATAAAAGTAAAAACAGTTTTCGTATAAACCGGTTAGGATTATCATAACTTTGAAAACTAAATTCATTATATATCAGCTTTTAAATCACCTGTGAATTTCGGTAGGTTTAAAAGCTGTTTTTTTTATAGATTATAACAATTTTAATCACCAGATTAAAATAATAAAATTTATAAATATTCATCTAATTTGACAAAAAATACTTTCTGTGCTATTATGCCTTTTATAAAGCCGTAAATATATCATGCAAAGGAGATATATGTGGATTAAATGAGTATCGGAAAGAAGTTTTTAAAATACGCTATTCCGTCAGTGGTTTCAATGTGGGTTTTTACAATCTACACAATGGTGGATGGCATATTTGTATCTAACGGAGTAAGCGAATTGGCATTGGCTGCGGTAAATATATCTGTACCATTTGTAAATGTTTTGTTTGGTTTGGCTTTATGGTTTACGGTAGGTACTTCGACTTTGGTTTCGGTTGCTATGGGAAAAGGTGATCATGATGAGGCAAACAGGGTATTTTCCCTGAATTTTTATGTTTTAGCGGTTTTATCAGTGATTATAACATTATTTGGTATCCTTAATCTTGATAGTATAGCACATTTTCTCGGAGCAAATGCGGAAACTTTGGATTATGTAAAATCATATTTGGGCATACTTATTTCATTCAGTATATTTTATATATTGTCCTATTGTCTGGAAGTACTTGTAAAAACCGATGGATTTCCCGTACTTGCTACAGCCTGTATGTGTTTAGGAGCTATTACCAATATAGGACTTGATTACATTTTTGTAATTAAACTGAATTGGGGTATAAACGGTGCTGCCTGGGCTACAGGTATAGCACAGGTAACATCTTTTGTTATTTTCTTTATACATTTTATGGGGAAAAAGTCCAATTTGAAATTTGTAAAAGTAAAACCCGATTTGTCAGTTTATAAAATTATTATTCCTTTGGGACTTCCTGATTGTATAATGGAAGTTTCCAGCGGAGTAACTGTGTTTATGTATAATATTGTACTTGTTAAACTAATAGGTAACAGTGGTGTAGTAATTTATACTATTATATCATACATATTTAATTTGGTACTGATGACAATGGCAGGTATTTCTCAGGGAATACAGCCTCTTATCAGCTATGCTTTGGGTGAAAATAACTATAAAAACATAAAGAAACTTTATAAAATGGGTATTTTTTCTGCATTTATTAGTGGAATGGTATTGTTCCTGGTTTTCCGTATTTTCAGCAGAGGCATTATAAATATTTTTATTTCCGGAGAAAGTGATGAATTTATTTCCTATGCAGTAAAAGCACTTAAAATTTTCTCATATTGCTTCCTTGTTATTGGATTTAATGTGATTACTTTGGGCTTTTTTACTGCGGTGGAAAAACCGAAATATTCTTTTATCATATCATCTCTTCGCGGATTTATTTTAATTCCCGTGGGTATTGCATTGACAGTGCTGATAGGGGGAAAAGATATGGTATGGCTGGGCGTGGCAGTTTCGGAATCAATTTGTGCCGTATTTACATTTATCCTGAAAAACAGGTATTTAAAAGCTTCTCATTTCTCAAATATAAAAGGCACTGGTTTAAAATGAAAAAAATATACGTAAAAATTCAAAAAATATTTATAAAAATACCTTGTTAATATACAATTTTATGTTATAATGATATACATACTAATTGCATAAAAAATATTTGTTTCGAGTGAGGTAATGATATATGAGTAATGTTGAAAACAGACAACCGACTGGAAGCCTTAAAATTTCCAAAGAAGTAATTGCATCTATTGCCGGCACTGCTTCAAAAGAAATAAACGGTGTTGCGGATTTGGCAACATTTACCACTAATATAAAGGGTTGGCTTATGAAAAAACAATCTCCAAAGCCAATTATTATCAATCTTTCTGATGATGTGGCTACCATTGATATTCATGTGGTTTTAAAAAACGGCGCCAAAATTCCTGAAACATCAGAAAAAATTCAGAATGCCGTAAAAGAAGCAGTGCAAAATATGACCGGTATTACAGTTTCAAGAGTAAATATCTGTGTTGCGGGAATTGAATTTGAAGAAAGAGAACCGGAAATTATTGCGGCTCAGTAATTTGCAATCACAGCTAATTCAAAGTCCTCCGCATACAGCGTGAGGACTTGTTTTATCGTAAAACAAAATTAATATTTGAGGAGAAACTTCTATGACAAGACATGAAGCAAGAGAACAGGCTTTTTCAATAATATTTGAAAAAATCTTCAGCAATGACAGCATTGATGAGATTATTTTCAATGCTGTTGAGGGCAGAGATTTGGAAATTGATGAATTTGCAAAAGAACTTTGCAATAAAACTATTGCAAATCAGGAAGAAGCAGATAAGATAATTTCTGAATATTCCCATAAATGGAAGATAAACCGTCTCCCTAAAACCACATTGTCAATTTTGCGTATGGCTATTACCGAAATCAACTGTTTTGATGATATTCCGGTCAGCGTAACAGCTAATGAAGCAGTGGAATTGGCAAAAACTTATGCAGTAGAAGAAGACGCTTCCTACATTAACGGAATTTTGGGAGCTTATATTAAAAATACAGGGAAAAAATAAAAATGAATAACCTTATAACTGTTTCGGCACTTAACAGATATGTAAAAAGCACTTTTGATGAAAATAAATTGCTGTCAGATTTATATGTAAAAGGAGAAATCTCCAATTTTGTAAATCACTATCGTTCCGGTCATTTTTATTTTTCACTGAAAGATAAAGATGCAGCCGTAAAATCAGTGATGTTTTCTTCCTATGGGGCTTTGCTTAGATTTATGCCAGAAAACGGAATGTCAGTTATTGCCCATGGGTATGTGTCCCTTTACGAAAAAACAGGTGAATATCAGTTTTATGTAAATGACATGCAGCCAGATGGTTTGGGGTCACTGAATTTAGCCTATGAACAGCTAAAAAATAAACTTTATGAAGAAGGCTTATTTGATGAAAACCACAAAAAACCTCTACCAAAATACCCTGAAAATATTGCTGTGGTTACAGCGTCGGGAGCAGCGGCATTACAAGATATTATATATGTATTAGGAAAAAATTACCCTGTGGCAAGGCTCAGGGTTTATCCTGCTTTGGTACAGGGAGAAAAAGCTGCCCAAACCATAGTAAAAGCTTTAAAGTATATTGAAAGAGAAAACCTTTGCGACCTTATTATTTTAGCAAGAGGAGGAGGCTCACTGGAGGATTTGTGGGCTTTTAATGAAGAAAAAGTGGTAAGAGCTGTTTATAACTGCAAAGTTCCGATTATAACAGGAGTTGGCCATGAAACTGACTATACCTTAGTAGATTTTGCAGCGGATTACAGAGGAGCCACTCCCAGTGCAGCAGCGGCAGCAGCAGGCAGAAACATAGAAGAAATCTGTTTTGAACTTGAGTCTTACAATGTCAGAATAAAAAGAAATCTCAAAGAAAAATTGTCATTTTATCAGCTAGGTATGGAAAATTATACTGAGAAATATTTGACATCTCTTATAAAAAACAGAATTTCAAAAGAAGACGAATTTCTGAAAAGCTCTGCTAAAAGTCTAACAAAAAATATAAATTTATACATTAAAAACAAGGAAAATCAATTAATAAACACGGCAAAGATTTTTGAGAGTTTAAATCCTCTCAATGTTTTAACACGGGGATACACTGTTACAACAAATGAAAAAGGCAATCTCTCTGATGTGAATGTGGGGGATATTATCACCACAGTAAGTGATAAATTTGTTATAAAATCAAAAGTGGAAAAGGTTTCAAGGCAGAAGGATTTATGAGGAGAAATTTTTAAATGAGGAAAAAAGAAACATTAGAAAATGCTTTTAAAGAACTTTCCGTAATTACTGAGGAACTGGAAAACGGGGAACTTTCCTTTGAAGAAGCAGTAAAAAAATATAAAAAGGGCATGGAACTTATAAAAAACTGCAATAAAATGTTAAATGAAGCCAAATTACAGGTAGAAACAGTGATTATGGATGATTTTGAACAAATTGAGGACGAAGAAAATGAGTAATTTTAAAGAAATCTATGCTGAAAGAGTTAAAGAACTGGAAAATCATTTGGAAAATTTGATGAATGAAAAAGTAAAATACCATCAAACCATTATAGATGCAATGAAATACAGCCTTTTAAACGGAGGTAAACGCATCAGAGCCATGTTGGTTATGGGATTTTTTGAGTGGGGCGGAAAAGATTACAAGGGTGCTTTAAATATAGCTTGTGCATTGGAAATGATTCATGCCTATTCACTTATTCATGATGATTTGCCATGTATGGACAATGATGATTACAGAAGGGGCAAACTCACCTCTCACAAAGTTTTTGGAGAAGGTATGGCAGTACTTGCAGGTGATGGCCTTTTAACAGCAGCTTTTCAGCTTTTTTCTGAAAACAGGGATAATTTTCCTGCTGAAGATTTAGTTAAAGGACTTAACTGCCTGGCAAAAGAATCCGGCTATAACGGCATGATAGGCGGTCAGGTTATAGATATTGAAAATGAAAATAAACAAATAAGTAAAGATATGCTGTATACACTTCACTTTTTAAAAACAGGCTCACTTATTAAATGTGCCTGTAAACTGGGTGTTATAATGTCAGGCGGAGATGAAAAAATGCTGAAATCCGCCGAAGAATATGGTGAAAATATCGGACTTGCTTTCCAAATTCAAGACGATATTTTAGATGTGGAAGGTGATACCGAATCTTTGGGCAAATCCGTAGGCAGCGATGCAGAAAACGGAAAAACCACTTTTGTTACTCTTTTCGGGCTTGAAAAATCCAAAGAAATGGTGGATGAGTGCTTTAAAAAAGCATATAAAAACTTGGAAGAAACAGAAGGAAACAAAGAATTTTTAATCGGTCTTACCGAATTTTTAAAGAACAGAACATATTAGAATGGAAGTGGGCACTATTTTCAGCAACTATTTAATAAATGTCGCATTTATAGCATGGCTTTCAGCTCAAGTTCTAAAAACAGTTTTTGCTTTTTGGCAAACCAAAACATTTATACCGGAAAGATTGGTGGGTGCAGGAGGAATGCCAAGTTCTCACTCATCACTGGTATGTTCTCTTGCTTTAGCCACAGCAAAAAAACTGGGATATAATTCACCTGAATTTGCCATAACAGTAGTAATTGCAGCTATTGTTATGTATGATGCCATGGGAGTAAGACGAGCTGCCGGTGAACAGGCAAAGGTTCTTAACAAACTTGTGGATGACTTTACATTGAAAAATTTCCTTTGGGACGAAAAAGGCTTCAGCGATGAGATAGAAGGCTATGATGAAATAACAGAAGAAAAAAAAGGCGAATTAGAAGAACTGAAAGATGTAAAACTAAAAGAATTTTTAGGACATACCCCATTGGAGGTTTTGGGCGGTGCATTACTTGGTATATTGGTAGCTATGCTTATGCCTGTTGTCTGATTTTGGAGTGATGGATATTGCAAACGATTTTAAAAAATAAAAATCTCTCTCCCGCTGACATAAAAAAAATGGATTACAATACTTTGAATGAACTTTGCGATGAAATCAGAGGACTGCTTATAGATACTGTATCCAAAAACGGGGGACATTTAGCTTCCAATTTGGGAGCAGTGGAATTTACCGTAGCATTGCATAAAGTTTTTAATTGCCCAAAAGACCAAATAGTTTGGGATGTGGGACATCAATGCTATGTACATAAGATATTGACAGAAAGACTTGACAGGTTTGATACATTAAGACAGGAAAACGGATTATCAGGTTATTCAAGGCCATCTGAAAGCAAATATGACGCATTTGTATCAGGTCATGCAGGAATATCAATTTCAGCGGCATACGGACTTGCAGTGGCAAAAAAACTGCAAAATGACGATGGTTATGTTATTTCTGTTACAGGGGACGGAGCGTTTTCCAACGGTGAAATATATGAAGCTATGAACAATGCAGGAAGAAGCGGTACCAAACTCATTGTGGTTTTAAACGACAATGGTATGTCAATATCCCGCAATGAAGGTGCATTGGCAAGATATTTAACCCATATAAGAACTTCCAGAGGCTATTTTAAAGCTAAAAATGTAGTGACAAAAGCACTTGGAAATGTTCCTAAAATAGGTAATAATCTTATAAGAGCCGTTTCAGCTGTTAAAAGAAGCATAAAATACAAAATATATGACAGCAATATATTTGAAGATTTTGGATTTGAGTATTTAGGTCCCGTGGACGGTCATGACTTGGAAACTCTTTGTGAGGTTTTTGAAAGAGCAAAATCTTTGAAAAAACCTGTATTTGTGCATATAGATACAAAAAAAGGTGTGGGATATGAATTTGCGGAAAACAACCCCACAAAATATCACGGTGTTTCAAAATTTAATAAGAGCAAGGGTATAGGTGCTTCAGGAGAAAGTTTCTCCAATGTTTTCGGAAAAACACTTACAAATCTGGCTGAAAGCAATAATAAAATTTGTGCTATAACCGCTGCTATGTGCGACGGAACGGGGTTAAATCCATTTGCGGAAAAATTTAAATCAGAAGGCAGATTTTTTGACACAGGTATTGCAGAAGGTCATGGCATGACATTTGCTGCCGCTTTGGCAGCAGGGGGAATGATACCTGTTTATGCTGTGTATTCTACATTTTTTCAAAGGGCATATGACCAGCTTATACATGATGCGGCCTTGGAAAAATTCCATGTGGTTTTGGGAATTGACCGCAGTGGTGTAGTAGGTGATGACGGAGAAACACATCAGGGAATTTTTGATGTGGCAATGTTTAAAACTCTTCCCAAAGTAACTGTTTATTCTCCTGCTAACTATGATGATTTAATAAGAACTTTGCCTATGGCGATAAATGATGAAGGAATTGTCGCTGTACGCTATCCGAGAGGTAAGGAAGATGAACTGTCCGCACAATATAAAACTCAAAATCTGTCAGGAGATTTTATCGGAACGGGAAATGATATAATTATCGTAACCTACGGCAGACTTTGGGGAGAAGTGCTGGAAGCCTTGGAACTGCTAAAAGATAAAAATTTGGAGGTTTCTGCTTTAAAGATTACCAAAATTCTTCCTATTGATAAAAATAACATAGAAAAACTTATGGGGTATAAAAATATACTTTTTTATGAAGAAGGCATAGAAAAAGGCGGTTTAGGAGAAAGCTATTGCTCTATTCTTATACAAAAAGGATATAACGGTAATTTTAAACTCAGAGGAATAAGAAATTTTGTGCCTCAGGCGGTTATGAAAAACAGTTTGATAAATCTTAAATTGGACGGAAAATCAATTTACAATGATATAATTGATATAAAAACGGACAGGTAGATTAAAATGAAAAAAAGATTGGATATTGTTTTAGCAGAATTAAATGAGGTTTCTTCCCGTGAAAAAGCTAAAGCCCTGATTATGGCAGGACAGGTTTATGTTAATAATCAAAAAGCCGATAAAGCCGGATTTGAAGTGTCAGAAACAGATAAAATAGAAATCAGAGGTGAAAAACTCAAATATGTAAGTCGAGGGGGTTTAAAACTTGAAAAAGCCATGAACTGCTTTGATCTTAAATTAGATGGGTTTGTTTGCTGTGATTTTGGGGCATCTACAGGTGGGTTTACTGACTGTATGCTGCAAAACGGAGCAGTAAAAGTTTATGCTGTTGATGTGGGATACGGACAACTTGCCTGGTCTTTGAGAAATGACGCAAGAGTTGTCAATATGGAAAGAACTAATATAAGATATATCACCGAAGAACAAATTCCTTCGGAAATCGATTTTATATCAGTTGATGTTTCTTTTATTTCACTCAAACTTATTTTGCCGGTGGTTTACAGATGTCTTAAAGAAAACGGACAATGTGTTTGTCTTGTTAAACCGCAGTTTGAAGCCGGCAGAGAAAAAGTAGGCAAAAAAGGTGTGGTAAAAGATATATTGGTTCATAAAGAAGTTGTTCAAAACACAGTAAAAACCGCTGAAGAACTGGGCTTTGCCACTTGCGGACTGAATTTTTCCCCCATAAGAGGTCCGGAAGGTAATATTGAATATCTTCTTTATCTGAAAAAAACCGGAGAAAATACAGTTAATAATGAACTTATAGATGAAATTGTGGAGCTCTCCCACAAAGCCTTGGAAAAGAAATAGGAGGTGTTTTAAAGTGAATGTACTGATAATGCCTAATATGATTAAACCCGAGGCAATAAAAGCCACAGGAGATGTAGTCAGAGAACTGAGTAAAAATGAAATAGAATCATATATTGATATAGCTTATAAAGCTTATTTTGATTTTAAAGATGTACATTTTGCAGATTTTGGTACCTGTCTTATTGAGTGCGATGTTATTGCAGTGATAGGTGGCGATGGTACTATAATCGGTGCAGCAAAAGCTGCTATTACAGTTGATAAACCTATTTTCGGAATAAATTTGGGGACAATGGGTTATTTGGCACAGATAAATCCCAATGAACTGCATAAGCTTTCACAGCTTAAAAGCGGAGATTATCATATGGAAGAAAGAATGCTGTTGGAAACAAGAATAACTAATGCAGGCAAAAAATACGCTGTAAATGATATAGTTATTTCCAAGGGATTAATCAGTAAAATTGTAAACATAAGTGTTTTATGCGATAAAAAACCTATGGTTAAATACAGAGCAGATGGTGTGATTTTATCAACCCCAACAGGTTCCACGGCATACTCACTGTCGGCAGGAGGTTCAGTAGTGGACCCCATAGTGGAATGTATTCTTTTAACCCCCATTTGCCCCCATTCTCTTGCAAGCAGAAGTCTTATCTTCTCGGCGGAAAGAGAATTGACTGTGGTTTCTCAAAATTCCAGAAACGACCCCGATGTGTATGTTTCCTGTGATGGAGAAACACCTATAAAGCTAAACTTCGGAGAAAGTGTAATGATAAAAAAATCCGACAAAAAAGTTAAATTTCTTCGCTTTGACCAGGAAAGCTTTTATGATATAGTCAGCGAAAAACTCACTCATATATAGAGAATTATGAATTAGCTATAATATTGGAGGAAAATTTAATTATGAAATCTGACAGACAAGCCAAAATATTACAACTGATTACCAAATATTCCATTGAAACTCAGGAACAACTTTTAAATAAACTTCTAGAAGAAAAAATCTGTGTTACACAGGCTACAGTTTCCAGAGATATAAAGGAATTAAGACTTATAAAAATGCAGGATGGCAATGGTGGATATAAGTATGTTACTGCCTCCGGAAATAAACCCACTGATATATCTGCAAAATTTTACTCTATATTTACTCAATCTGTCATTGATGTTGATTATGCTCAAAATATAGTGGTATTAAAATGCTACACAGGTATGGCAAGTGCCGCCTGTGCTTCTCTTGATTCTGTTCATTGGGATGACGGACTTGTTGGTACATTAGCAGGAGATGACACTGTTTTTCTGCTTCTCAGAGATAATATAAAAGCATCTCAATTAACTGCTCAATTAAAAAATATTCTTAAAAATAAGCAAAAATACATGAATCAATAATATAAATCACGATAAAGTCACAGAAAATAAACTTATGATTTTATCGTGATTTTTTGAAAAAGCTTTCTTTAAAAAGGAGGAATTATATTGCTGACACAGCTTTATATAAAAAATTTTGCTGTCATAAAAGAGCTGGGTATATCCTTTGAAAATGGGTTTAATGTGTTTACAGGGGAAACAGGTGCAGGTAAAACCATGCTTATAAATGCAGTAAACAGCATTTTAGGAGCCAGAATTAACAAAGATATAGTGAGAAACGGTGAGGCAAAAGCCTCAGTTTCCGCTTGTTTTTCGGATTTATCAGATAGACAGGAAAATTATTTTAAAGAAATGGGTTACGATTGTCCGGATGGTGAGATACTCATTTCCCGTGAGTTAGCGGTTGACGGAAAAAGTATCTGTAAAATAAATGGAAAACCTTCTACAGTATCCATGCTCAGAGATATTTCCAAAGAACTTATAGCAATACATGGACAGCAAGATACAAGTCATTTTTTAAACACAGGTAATGATGTGGATTTTTTGGATAACTATGGTGATTATGATTTGGTAAAAAATGATTATGATGTGTGTTACCC
>JAHHUA010000032.1 GCA_020024235.1 Oscillospiraceae bacterium | reverse complement strand
AAGAAGAAAATCATTTATTTCAGTCATATTTTCTTCGATTTTTTCACGGCTTTGGGGATTTACACTTTTTCCGCCATCCATAAAGAAATCAGCGGATTTATCAAGTCCGCAGTAACCGATATTCCACGAGAGTATTTTAATTTTCCCGTCATCAGAGAAGGGTACAGAGCCTTTAGAAGAAGTTTGCATAAAAAGATGAGAATCTTTTTCAGGGTTAAATTCAGTTACAGTTAAAAATGTCAATAAAATTAAAAATAAAATAATAAAACTTAATACAATAATTAAAGCAATTTTTGTGGTGTTTAATATAATAACACCTCTTTTAGATTAAATTACTGTTTCAGTATATCATAAAATCCTATATTTTTTAAATAAAAAAGCAGTCTTTAAAAGACTGCTTTTCTTTATGGTTTAACCGACTATAAAACTTAAATTTCAATAAGTCCCTTTGGGTTTATTTTAATTAAAATAAAATCGTTTGGATTTATGACAAGATTTTTACCCTTGTTTTTAGCTTCAAAAAGATTTGTCATTAAGCTGTCGCTTTTAATGTGGAAAGGAAAATCACTTAAATTGCAGCCAAAAATAATTTTTTCATTTTTATCACTGCGGGATAAAATAAATCTTTGATTATCATAATATTCTATCATTAAATCCTCACAATGAAAAGCACTGTGAGTTTTTCTGATTTTCCCAAGTTTTCTAAACCAGTTTAAAAGAGGATTTTTTTCGGTATTTTTCCACTTAAAAGGTCGGCGGCAAAAGGGGTCATGATAGCCCTCCATACCGATTTCATCTCCGTAAAATACACTGGGTATTCCGGGCATAAAATATAGCAGGGCATAAGCAATTTTTACAGCTTTTATGCCTTTTTTATATTGGGAATCGGTTAAAAAAGTTTGTGACAAGAGAAGATTATCATTGTTGTCAAGTTGTTTACCAGCCAAAACAGTAATAATTCTTTCTGTGTCATGGGTGCTTAATAAATTCATAAGCCTTGATTTTACTTTGTCAGGGTACTGATAGCTTATTATTTTAATTGTATTTATTAATTTATCTGTATTTTTATCTTTTATAAGTGAAATAACAGCATCACGGAGAGGATAATTCATAACACTGTCCAACTGTTCTCCCAAAAAATATTTTCTTCTCAAATTATAAGCGATTTTGTTGCTGGCATTTTCCCAAACTTCACCTATAATTATAGCGTTTTTATTTTTTGATTTAACAGAGCGGTGAAATTCATTTAAAAATCTGTCAGAGAGTTCATCTGCCACATCAATTCTCCAGCCGCTTATACCCATGGTCATCCATTTGTCAACCACACCATTTTTTCCGCAAATGTATTTTAAATAATCACTGTCAGCGGAATTTACTCTGGGTAGAATTTCTATACCCCACCAGGCTTCATAGTCATCGGGAAAATTACGGAAATTGTACCACTTAAAATAGGGGGAATTTTTTGAATTATAAGCGCCTTCACTTTTATAATTGCTGTATTTGTTAAAATAAAGGCTGTCATCACCTGTGTGGTTAAATACACCGTCTAAAATAACTTTTATTCCGTACCTTGATGCAGTGTCAATTAAAATTTTAAGAGCCTTTTGACCGCCAAATCCTTCGTCTGCTTCCATATAGTTTCCTGTGTCATATTTGTGGTTGGAATAAGCCTCAAATATAGGGGATAAATAAATATATTCCGTCCCCAAAGAGGCAATATAATCCATTTTTTCTGCAATTCCGTATAAATCCCCGCCAAAAACCATATTGTTTTTTAATGGGTCCCCCGGTTTTTTTGAAAATTGGGGTGTGCCGTTGTCCCAGTCAGGATTTAATACAGAAGTTTTTTTAACAGGGGATTTTCCCGATGAATAAAATCTGTCCACAAAAATATGATACATAATTCCCTTTGGAATATCCGGAGTTTCATTATTTTCTTTGTATATGGTAAGCTGTCTTCGGTAATCGAATTTGTCATAAAGATAAGTGGTGGTTTTAAAGCTTTCAAAACAAATATTGATGAAATAAATATCGGGTTTATATTTTGAAAGATTTACTGATAAGGAGTAAATATCCATACCTTCCTCTAAATCTTCCCAAATAAATTCATAGCAGTCACTTTTTATTTCTTCATAAAATTCATCACTGTTTAAAATGAGAT
This sequence comes from Oscillospiraceae bacterium, assembly GCA_020024235.1. Taxonomy (GTDB): domain Bacteria; phylum Bacillota; class Clostridia; order Oscillospirales; family Ruminococcaceae; genus JAHHUA01. Next base: position 11,457 of record JAHHUA010000032.1, on the reverse strand, counting down.
AAACCCGTCTTACAGCTTTTTCCCTTGGAATTTTAATTACATAATCAATAATGTTGTTTTGACTAAAAGCTCCTTTTAAAGTTACATCTTTGCCGTTAATATACTTTTTAAAGGAAATTTCCATGGTTACTTTACCTTTTTGGCGTGCCATATATTTTCAGCATAATCACTTATACTGCGGTCAGCAGAGAAAAATCCTGCATTGGCAATATTTATAACGGATTTTCTGTACCAGTTGTCAGTATTTTTATAGTTTTCCAAGGCTTTTTGATAAGTGCCTATATATGAGTCAAAATCTGCAAGACACATATAAGGGTCAGCAAATTTATTTTTTCCCGAAAGAAAATAATTTTCAATGCTTTTAAAAGATATTCCGTTCCAGCCCTCAGCCAAACTGTTTACAGCATCTCTTAAAGTACGGTTATTTTGATAATATATAAAAGAATTATATCCGTTTAGCCAAATATCACTGACTTCAGAAGAGGTAAGTCCGAAAATGTATATATTTTCTTCACCTACGGCATCACGCATTTCTATGTTGGCACCATCAAGTGTGCCTACAGTCAAAGCACCGTTTATCATAAATTTCATACAGCCTGTACCACTGGCTTCTTTGCCGGCTAAGGAAATTTGTTCGCTTATATCACTGGCAGGGAAGATTTTTTCTCCCAAGCTTACATTGTAATCCTCCAAAAATACCACTTGTATTTTTTCTCTGATAGCAGGGTGTTTTTGAATATCCTGAGAAACTGCCCAAATAAGTTTTATAATGTCTTTGGCAAAATAGTAGGAAGGAGCAGCCTTACCGGCAAATACAAAGGTTTGGGGTATTATATCCGCCTGTGGATTTTCCTTCAGGGTATTATACATTGATATAATTTTCAGCAAGTTTAAAAGCTGACGCTTATATTCATGTATGCGTTTTACCTGTACATCAAAAACGGAATTTTCATCTACAATAATACCTGTTCTCTCTTTAATTTCTTTTGCAAGAATAATTTTGTTTTCCAGTTTTATTTTCTTTAATTGGTCATGTACCGAGGAGTCATTTTCAAATTTTTTAAATTCAATAAGACTTTCGGGATTAGTAATAAAATCATCTGAAGTACATTCTGCAATAAGATTTGATAATTTGGGGTTAGCCATACAAAGCCATCTTCTGTGTGCAATTCCGTTAGTTACATTTGTAAATTTATCAGGACTGTAATTTTTGTAATTTTTAAATATGGTTTTACCCAAAATTTCGGAGTGAAGTTTAGATACACCGTTTACCTTGTGAGAGCCCACAATAGAAAGATTTGCCATTCGGATTTTGCCGTAAGCTATAATGGACATTTGAGAAATTTTTTCCCAGTTTTCAGGATATGCTCTCCATAAATCTTCACAAAAACGACGGTTAATTTCTTTGATAATCATGTGTATGCGGGGAAGTCTAAGACTGAATAACCCTTCGTCCCATTCCTCCAAAGCCTCAGGTAAAACAGTGTGATTGGTATAGCTTACAACAGTTGTAACTGTGTCCCAGGCTTTTTCCCAGCCAAAACCGTGAATATCCATTAAAAGCCGCATAAGTTCGGGAATACAAAGAGCCGGGTGAGTGTCATTGATATGAATTACAATTTGATTTTTTAAATTATCCAAAGTGCCGAATTTTTGCAGATGGTCGTCCAAAATACTTTGCAGTGATGCCGAAACCAGAAAATACTGCTGACTTAATCTTAAAAGTTTTCCTTCTGTATGGTTGTCAGAGGGGTAGAGAACACGGCTTAAAGTTTTTGCATCAACACTATCTTTTACAGCTTTCTCATAATTTCCCCGACAGAATAAATCCATATCAAATTTTTGACAGCTTTCGGCACTCCAAAGCCGGAGTGTTCCCACATTATCACAGTTGTATCCTGAAATCAGCATATCATATGGTACAGCTTTAATTTCGTCCGGATTTTCATATAATATCTCATTTTTGCCATTGTTCCAGTTTTCTATAATTTTTCCGCCGAAAGTTACTGTATAACATTTGTCATTTCTGGGGATAAGCCAGTATTCACCTTTATCCAGCCAGTCATCAGGCAATTCGATTTGATTGCCGTCTACTATTTTTTGTTTAAACAGACCGTATTCATAGCATATTGAAAAACCGTAACTGGGATAATTTTGGGTTGTCATACTGTCCATAAAACAGGAAGCAAGACGGCCCAGTCCTCCGTTTCCAAGTCCTGGGTCAGGTTCCATGGCATATATTTTTTCTATATCCCAGCCTAAATCTTTCAGAGCATTTTTATATGTTTCCATAAGACATAAATTGTGGAGATTGTTTTTAAGGGAAGGACCTACCAAAAATTCCATGCTGAAATAATATATTTTTTTGTTGTTTAATTTTTTTAGATTTGTATGCCACTGAGTTCTTTTTAAACTTAAAATATCTCTTACTGTAAGTACAACAGCTTCATATATCTGAGTATCATTTGCTTCAGCGGCAGTTATGCCGAAATATCCCGATAATTTTGTTTTTATATTGTCTTTTACGGTTGACACATTAAATTGTTCCATTGTATACCTCCGAATTTCAGGCAAAATTAATAAAAGCTAATTGCCTATAATTTCACTGTATAAATTAATGTATTTTTCAGCTGATTTGTTCCAGGAAAAATCTTTTTGCATAACTGTTTTAACCAGTTCTTCCCATTCAGGTTTGGAACTGTAAATACTCAATGCATAATTTAAAACATGGAGCATTTCATGGGCATTGTAGTTTCTGAAAGAAAATCCATTGGATTCTTTGTCAAAAGGGTTATATGGTTTTATAGTATCAGCAAGTCCGCCCACTTCTCTTACTACAGGTACAACACCATAGCGGGAGGCTATCATCTGAGATAAACCACAGGGTTCACTTTTTGACGGCATAAGAAGAATATCTGCAGCAGAATAAATTTTTCTTGATAAATCTTTGTTGTAATCCAAAATAATTTTCACATTGGGGCGATTTTTTTTCATTTCATTTCTGAAAAATTCTTCATATTCATATTCACCTTTGCCCAAAAGCACAAACTGTAAATTTTCATAAGCAATGTCATCAAATACACATTTTATTAAATCAAGCCCTTTGTGGGAGGCAAGTCGTGAAATAACAGCTACAATGGGAATATTCTGATTTACCTGCAAACCGAATTCTTTTTGAAAAGCTTCTTTGCATACAGCTTTGTTTTGTAAGTGTTTCCAGTCATATTTTTTCTCAATTACACTGTCTTTTGCCGGGTTGTAGTAGTTGGTGTCAATTCCGTTTACAATGCCGCATAATTTGTAGGAATATCTTTGCAGTATATGGTGCAGATTTCCGGAAAAATATCTGTAAAGCAGTTCTTCGGAATATCTTTCACTGACAGTGGAAACTTTGTCGGCACATACTATGGCAGCTTTGGTGAGATTTATATTGCCGTCATAGTCAAACAATGACCTGTCACAGCCTGCCAAGTCAAATACATCATCAAAAATGGAAAAATCAAAAACCCCCTGATATTCAATATTGTGAATAGTGTAAAGAGTTTTTATATTGCGGTATTGTTCCTGATTTGCATACAGACATTTTAAATAAATTACACACAAAGCGGTGTGCCAGTCATTTGCATGAAGTACATCAGGAAAGTAATTTACAGCCTGCATTATTTCCAAAACAGCTTTGCAGAAAAATGCGTATTTTTCACCGTCATCAAAATTTCCGTAAAGGTCGGCTCTTTTAAAATAATATTCGTTGTCTACAAAGTAGTAAATAACACCATTGTGATTACACTGAAAAATTCCGCAGTACTGATTTCTCCATGCCAGCTTTACATTTATTTTGCCCACAAAGGTGAGTTTATCCATATATTTGTTTTTTGTTATTTCATGAAGGGGAAGTATTACTCTTATATCATCATCAAAAGTCATATTTTCCTTAATCGCAGCGGGGAGGGAGCCCATAACATCACCAAGACCTCCCGATGAAGAAAAAGGAACAGCTTCTGCTCCGACCATTAATATTTTCATGTAATTTCCCTCCTTGTTATAATCTCTTGTTTTTGCCGATAAAATAAGGACTTTCCTGACAGCCGCTTAAAATCATATTGTCACGGACAACTGCATTTATATCGGAAAGACAGCAGTTGATAAAAGTGTTTTTACCTATAATTGTATTTTTAAATATTACAGAATCTCTTATAACAGCACCTTTTTCTACAGTTACACCTCTGAAAATAACAGAGTTTTCCACAGAACCGTAAATTTTGCAGCCATCGGCAATCAGAGAGTTTTTAACATTGGAGTTTTCCCCGTAATAAGTGGGTACAGAGTTTCTTATTCTGGTGATAATCGGTCTTAAACGATTTCTGAAAAGTTCTGTTCTCACTTCCGAATTATTTAAAATTTCCATGCTGGCACAGTAGTAATCTTTAAGCGATACAACTGACATTATGTAATTTTCATAGTTGTAAATTTTAAAATTACTGTTTTTCATATTCCTTCTCACCACATCAAAAGTCATGGAATGATAGTTGTGAGCTATGGCGTCGTTGATGATATTTTGAAAATAAGCTCTGTTAAATACACAGATATTCATATAAACCTGTGAAATTCCTTCAAGGTCAGGAGTGTTTCTTTTTATGTCAATAATATTGTTGTTTTCATCAGATATTATTATAATATCATTATTTACATTTTCACGGGTCATATTTACGGTTTTGGTAACAGCAGTCATATCGGCACCACAGGCTTTATGGTAGTTAATTACATCTTTTAAATCTATGTTGCAGATAATATTGCTGTCGCTCATTATTACATAATCTTCGGTAAATGAATTTATAGTGTCAGCAATGCTTTTAAGTGCTTCCAAATGTGTGGTATAAAGACTTTCTCTCATAGGTGAATCAGCTCTCATAAAAGGCGGTAAAATATTAATACCCCCTGTGCTTCTTGCCAAATCCCATTCTTTACCGGAGCCTATATGTTCCATAAGTGAATAATAATTGTAGTGAGTTATAATATTTACATCGTAAATATTGGAGTTTACAAGGTTTGACAAAGCAAAATCCACCAATCTGTATCTGCCGGCAAAGGGAATAGCTCCTGAGGAACGGCTCATGGTAAGTTCCGGAATATCTCTGTCGTGTATATTTGAAAAAAGTATGGCAACTGATGACATATTATTCTCCTCCCCTTACATTTTCACATATTGAATATTTTTAGCGGTAACAAGGGCAATTTCCTTGTTTTCTTCTTCTTTTCCTACAATGCTGTCCGGTTCTATTACAGTGTTTTTATCCACTATGGAGTATTTGACCACAGCACCTTTTTTTATGATTACATCTGACATAATAACACTGTCTTTAACCAATGCGCCTTTTTCAACAATTACATTGTAGGAAAGAACGGAATTTTTAACCATACCGTTTATTTCACAGCCCTCGGTTATAAGGGAATTATCTATTTTTGCTCCATCTCCCGCAAAATGAGCAGGGGCACCATTACTTCTGGAGAAAATTTTCCATTGGGGATTATTTAAATCAAATTCAGGCTGTTCACCTAATAAATCCATGTTAGCCTGCCATAAACTCGGGATAGTTCCCACATCTTTCCAATAACCTTCAAAAAGATAAGCATACATATTTTTACCGTCATTAAGCATTTTGGGAATAATATTTTTTCCAAAGTCATTTTCGGAATTTACATCTTTGTCATCATCTTTCAAATATTTTTCCAAAATATCCTTGTTAAATATGTATATTCCCATAGAAGCCTTGGTGCTTTTTGGGTTTTTGGGTTTTTCCTCAAATTCTATGATTTTGTTTTCACTGTCTGTGTTCATAATACCGAAACGGCAGGCCTCCTCAAGTGGGACATCAATTACGGCAATAGTACAGTCAGAGCCTTTTTCCTTGTGAAATTCCAGCATTTTAAAGTAGTCCATTTTGTAAATATGGTCCCCTGATAAAACAACTACATAATCAGGGTCATATCTGTTTATAAAATCCATATTTTGATAAATTGCATTGGCAGTTCCGGAGTACCAGTCAGCAGATTCATTGTTTTGATAAGGGGGAAGTACAGTAACTCCTCCGTTAATTCTGTCAAGGTCCCAGGGCTGACCGTTGCCGATATATTCATTTAACATCAAAGGCTGATACTGAGTTAGAACACCTACAGTATACATACCCGAATTTACACAATTAGACAGGGGAAAGTCGATGATACTGTATTTACCGCCGAAGTTTACGGCAGGTTTGGCGATTTTTTCAGTGAGGGAGAGAAGTCTGCTGCCTCTTCCTCCGGCTAAAAGCATAACAACACATTCTTTTTTTGTGAACATGATAAACTCCTTTCCGGAATTTTAAAATTCCCGAACTACTTTTCTTTTTCAAATATTACAGCTCCGTATGCAGGAAGTAATATATCAATCATATTAAAATCTCCGTTTTTATATGACTTCAATATTTTTTTATTTTTCTTATTTTGTCCGCCGTATTCATATAAATCAGAGGTAAAAATCTCATTGTAATTACCTCTTTTGGCAACTTTAAGTTTATATTTATTTCTTTCCACAGGGGAAAAATTAAGTACAATATATAGCTCCTTGCCCTTTGAATCAATTCTTTTGTAAGATAAAGTGTTCATTTCAGCCTGTTCAGCTTCAACCCATTGAAAACCGCTCCAGCTGTCATCTATTTCCCAAAGCTGTTTGTGGCTTAAATAAAAATTGTTTAAATCCTTGCAGTAATGTTTAAATTCAGAATGTTTAGGATAATCCAGCATAAACCATTCAAGCTGATTTGCAAAATCCCATTCTCTGAACTGAGCAAATTCATTTCCCATAAAATTTAATTTTTTCCCGGGCAAAGTCATCATATAAGCCATAAAAACTCTGGCACAGCCAAATTTATCCTCATATTCGCCAAACATTTTGTCAATGAGGGATTTTTTCCCATGAACCACTTCATCATGACTTACGGGAAGTATAAAATTTTCCGAGTACATATACATCATGGGAAAAGTGAGCTTGTTGTGCTGATATTTTCTGAATAACGGGTCAGTAGCTATATATTCAAACATATCATTAGCCCAACCCATATTCCATTTAAAATTAAATCCCAAACCTCCGCTGCTTACAGGTTTTGTAACCATGGGCCAGGCAGTGGATTCTTCTGCAATCATAAGTATATCGGGGTGTGATTTAAAAACAGTGCTGTTTAATTTGCGGAAAAATGCCACAGCTTCTTTGTTTTTGTTGTCGCCGTCAATGTTGGGAGTCCATTCACCGGGTTTTCTGTCATAATCCAGATATAACATAGAAGCCACAGCATCAATTCTTAAACCGTCAATGTGGTATTCATTTAACCAAAATTCCGCATTGGAAATAAGAAAACACTGAACCTCTTCTCTGCCTACATCAAAACATCTGGTGCCCCAGTTTTTGTGTTCCTGACGGTCTTTTCCCTGATATTCGTATAAAGGCTGTCCGTCAAATTCATAAAGTCCATGTGTATCTTTTGGAAAATGAGCGGGAACCCAATCTAAAATAACACCCAAACCTGCCTTATGAAATTCATTTACCAAATACATAAAATCATGGGGATTGCCGAAACGGGAAGTAGGAGAGTAATATCCGCAAACCTGATATCCCCAGGAACCGTCAAAAGGATGTTCGGCAATAGGCATAAACTCCACATGAGTATATCCCATTTCTTTTACATAGGGTATAAGTTCGTCGGCAATTTCTCTGTAAGGCAAATAGTTTTCTCCGTTTTCGGTGGAAAGACCGTTTTTGGTTTTCCATGAAGCCAAATGTACTTCGTAAATATTCATGGGGTTTGGGTAGAAATGTTTTTCCTTAGTGCGGGAAACAAAGAGTTTACTTCTGTATTTAAGCCAGTTTTCATCTTCCCATTTAAAACCTTTTATATCATATATAATGGAAGCGGTTTTCAGTAAAGTTTCATTCATGTAAGCATATGGGTCAGCTTTCATAATAGTTTTTTCACCGTTTATAATTTTATATTTATAAAAAGTTCCCTGCATATCTTTGGAGTAAGGAAGAATTATTTCCCAAATACCTTTAGCTGTGATTTTTTTCATAGCCATACCATTTTCCCATCCGAATTTATCTCCCACCAGATAAACCTCATCGGCATTGGGTGCCCAAACTCTGAAAGATATTTCATCACCGTTTATATTGCAGCCCAAAAATTCATAAGATTTATAATTTGTCCCTTGATGAAACAAATATTGTGGCAGTAAATCATAGTTCTCACTGTCATTTTTAAAATCCATAGGACAGCCCCCCTTTTTTTAAAATAAGAACCAATAAAAGTATATATAAATTATATCATATATAAGCATATAATACAATTAAAAAACAGAAAAATATAAACTAGCTCACCTAAAAGCAAGATAGCCCTGCACCATAACCGCGAGAGTTTAATTTGAATTTAATACTCAACTAAAGAACGGGTCTGACAGCAGGGTTGCCCCCACCATAGCCGCGAGAGTTTAACTTGAATTTAATACTCAACTAAAGAACGCGTCTGACAGCAGGGTCGCCCCGCAAATATTATTTTAGTGGGTCGCCACCACCATAGCCGCGAGTGATTAACTTAAATTTAACACCAAATTAAAGAACGGGTCTGACAGCAGGGTCGCCCTGCAAATATTATTTTAGTGGGTCGCCCCCCACCATAACCGCGAGAGTTTAATTTGAATTTAATACTCAACTAAAGAATGGGTCTGACAGCGGGGTCGCCCCGCAAATATTATTTTAGTGTGTCGCCCCCACCATAGCCGCGAGTGATTAACTTAAATTTAACACCAAATTAAAGAACGCGTCTGACAGCGGGGTCGCCCCGCAAATATTCACTTATGGTTTTTTCCACATTTTCAACTTCAGTATGGAAGTTTTCTGCGGAAATTCTCAAAGCTCCTGAACCTAAAATTATAATCTGTTCCAAATTGTCTGAGGTAGCTACTTTAACACGATATTTATGACGCATTTGATGAGCCACTCTTTCAATATAGCTGTCAGCGGTTTCTTTTTCTTTGGTGTATACCACATGAATGTTGTGGAATTTTTCCACTGAACCTAAATTACCTTTGACTTTATAAGCATCAAATACCAAAATCAGATTACAGCCTTTGTATGCCTGATAATTACAAAGCCTGTTCATCAGAGTATATCTTGCGCCGTCCAAATTATCTTTTGACATCTTTTTTAATTCATCCCAGGCAAAAATAATGTTATAACCGTCAACTAAAAGATATTCTTCCTGTTTAATTATATTGGCAGCGGGTTTATATTCTTTTAATTGGGTTTTTTTAGGAGTTTTCATAGCATAATATCTGTCCCTTTTAATAGGACCGTAAGTACGCTCAAAAATTTCCATTAATTCTTTGTCCTGTTCCAAAGTACAGGTATAATTTTCTATAGCTTTTCTTGTTGTTTCTTTTATTATTTCAATTTCCTGTTTTTTGGGATTTAAGACACTTTCCAAATGCATATGATTTTGTATATCATTCCATTTAACCAAAACCCCGGTACCATGACTGCAAAATACGGAATCAGGACTGTTGGCTAAATCTGCCTCCGGGTCATAGTTATATTTTGCTATAATTTTCTCCTGATTGTGACAAACTCCGTAACCATGAAGCAAAAATGTAATTTTACCCTTGCCTTTGGTGTAGCTTGTCAGTTCAATAGGATAATTTTTTATTTCCGAAACAGGTGCAAATCCTGTTATGACAGCACTGTCATCTTTAAATTCAGGGGGCATTACAGTGGAGTTCATACGCTCCAAATCCATCATGGCTCTGCCAACATTATCAGTGGGAAGTTCCAGTGTAAAATCATAGTAAGGTTCCAATAAAACTGATTTAGCCTGCATAAGCCCCTGTCTTACAGCTCTGTAGGTAGCTTGTCTGAAGTCCCCGCCTTCAGTGTGTTTTGGGTGAGATTTTCCTGATGCCAAAGTGATTTTTATATCTGTAACAGGACTTCCCGTCAAAACACCCAGATGTGTTTTTTCCTGTAAATGTGTCATAATAAGTCTTTGCCAGTGTTTCCCGAGAATATCTTCACTGCAATCGGAAGTAAAAACCATTCCGCTGCCCCTTGGCAAAGGCTCTAAAATAAGATGTACTTCTGAGTAATGTCTTAAAGGTTCATAATGGCCAATACCTTCCACAGTGTTTTCTATTGTTTCCTTGTAAAGTATATCCTCGTTTCCGAAACTTATGTCAATACCAAAACGGCTCATAACCAAACTTTTAATAATCTCAAGCTGCAAGGCTCCCATAACTTCCATAGAAATACAGTTATTACTTTCATTTAGGGATATATGAAGTTTAGATTCTTCTTCCTCCAAAATTTTCAGTTTTTCATAGGCAATATGGGGGTCAGTTTTGTCATTAATAACCAAACTGTATTTAAGTACAGGATTTATCATATCTTCGGTTTTCTCATTTAACTGACCTAAAATTTGACTGCAATAGGTTTTGGAAAGTCCTGCCACAGCACATACCATACCTTGAACAGCATTTTCTGCCTGTTTAAATTTGCCTCCCTGATAAATTCTGATTTGATTTATTTTTTCCTCTGTAATATTGCCGTCTTTGTCGGTATAAGAAATCAAATCCTTGAGTTTAAGCTGTCCACCGTTAATTTTAAGGTGAGTCAGGCGATTGTTGTCATCATGAGTAATTTTAAAAACCTCTGCGGAAAATTCCGTTTTTTCCTTTTGAGCCAAAGTGTATTTATCTAAAATTTCCAAAAATTCTTTTATACCATTAAGTTTTAAAGCTGAACCAAAACAGCATGGGAATATCTCCCGATTTTTTATTGCATTTGAAATAGATATTTGGGATAATTTCTCATTTTCAAAAAATTCCTCCATAAGCTCTTCACTGCATGAAGCTGTCTGTTCGTAAAAGTCAAAATCCTCATTTGTAAAATCTGTTATATGGGTGTGCAGTTTATTTTTAAGTTCTGTTAAAATTTTCTCTTTTTCAAAAAGAGGGCTGTCCGTTTTGTTTACAAAAATAAAAAGGGGAATACGGTTTTTATCCAATATTTCCCATAAGGTTTTGGTGTGATTTTGAACTCCGTCAGCTCCGCTTATCACTAAAATTCCATAATCCGCAGCTTTTAAAGTTCTTTCAGTTTCCGTGGAAAAATCCACGTGGCCCGGAGTGTCCAAAAGATATATTTGTGTATTTGGGAGAGTTAAAACCGCCTGTTTTGAAAATATTGTAATTCCTCTGTCTTTCTCCAGCTGGAAATTATCCAAAACAGTATCTTTATGGTCAACTCTGCCTAATTTTTTTATATTTCCGCTTTCATAAAGCAAAGCTTCCGAAAGAGTAGTTTTTCCTGAGTCAACATGAGCTAGAATTCCCATTGCAAGTTTTTTCATAACTAATTCATTCACTTTCAAACTATATAAT
>JAHHUA010000031.1 GCA_020024235.1 Oscillospiraceae bacterium | reverse complement strand
AAGAATCAATCATATTTTTCGGAGGATTTATTAATGAATATTCCAAACATTATAAGTATTATAAGAATTATATTGATACCTTTTTTTTCATATAAATTTTTGACAGCGGATAATGTAACTGATTTTCTTATAGCAGCAGCAATATTAGCTGCGTCCGGTATAAGTGATATGTTGGATGGATATATTGCAAGAAAATATAATATGATTACACAAGTGGGAAAAGTTTTAGATCCTGCGGCAGATAAACTGACACTTTTTGCAGTTTGTATATGTTTTTGTATAAAAAAACCTCATATGTGGGTTTTATTTTTCCTTTTGATGATTAAAGATGTGGTTATTATGGCAGCATCTGTGTTTTTGATGAAGAAGAAAATTAAACTGGACGGTTCCAGATGGTTTGGAAAAGTATATACAGTTTTGTTTTATATTATAATGCTGATGCTTGTTATATGTAGTGATATGAGTGATAGCTTTACTTTAATACTGCTTATTATTCTGCTTATTCTTACAATTATATGTTTCATACTTTATATACCTGTATTTATTAAGTTAAAAAACGGAGAAAATCATTAGAATTGGTACAATATAATTAAAATGTATAATTTTTTTAATATCAAGTTCATACTATTGGGTTAATATATCTATTGTTTTGTATATTAAACAAATGTTTTGATATAAATGGAGGAAATAGATTATGGAAATGATGTGTTCCAGGTGTAAAAAAAGAATGGCTGTTATATTTATGAGCCATCTTGAAAACGGTAAAACCGTAAATGAAGGTCTTTGCCTTCAATGCGCCAAAGAACTGGGAATTCCCCAGGTTAAAGAACTTATAGATAAAATGGGAATAACCGATGAAGATATAGATACTATGAGTGAACAAATGCTGGATATTATGGGAGATGAAAACGGCTTTGAAATGGGCGGTGCTCAGCCTTTCCCGTTTTTGCAGAATTTGTTTGGCGCAGATTCAATAGTACCTGCTAAGGAAACTGTTGAAGAGACTGATACTGACAATAAAAATAAAGCAAAAGGCAAGAAAAAACCAAAGAGAAAATATCTTGACAGTTATTGCACAGATTTAACTTTAAAAGCTGAAAACAATGAAATTGACAACATTGTGGGCAGAGAAGAAGAAATTTACCGTGTAATGCAAATACTTAACAGACGCTCTAAAAATAACCCTTGCTTAATTGGAGAACCGGGTGTAGGTAAAACAGCCATTGCAGAGGGAATTGCTCAAAAGCTGGCTGAGGGAAATGTACCACCTAGACTTGCCGAAAAACGCCTTTATATGCTGGATTTAACAGCTATGGTGGCAGGTACTCAGTTCAGAGGTCAGTTTGAAAGCCGTGTAAAAGGTCTTATTGAGGATATTAAGGCAGAAGGAAATGTAATTCTTTTTATAGATGAAGTGCATAATCTTGTTGGTGCAGGAGATTCCGAAGGTTCCATGAATGCTGCCAATATTTTAAAACCTGCTCTTTCCAGAGGTGAAATTCAGGTAATCGGTGCTACAACTTTTACTGAATACAGAAAAAATATTGAAAAAGATGCAGCTTTGGAAAGAAGATTCCAGCCTGTAAAGGTAAATGAGCCCTCTATAGCCGATTCTATTAAGGTTATTAAAGGCATTAAGAAATATTATGAAAATTACCACAGAGTAAAAGTAAGTGATGAAATTGCGGCTCAAACAGTTATCTTGAGTGAAAGATATATTACTGACAGATATTTGCCGGATAAGGCAATAGATTTATTGGATGAAGCTTGTTCATGTTCCACATTGGCAAATAAGGAATTGGCTGAATTTGATAAACTTAATACTAAATTAAAGACTCTTACTGACGAAATAGAAGAAAGAGAAAGAATAAACGACAGTGATTATGAAAAACTTGCAAACCTCAGAGGGGAAAAAATGCAGGTAACCAATGAACTAAAACAAGTTGAAACCGAGGCTTTGGGCAGAGAAGTTACAGTTGATGATTTGGCAAGAGTTATTGAACTTTGGACCGGTATTCCCGCAGGAAAAATTAAAACAAGTGAACTTACCAAAGTAGCTAAAATCGGCGATACAATTAAAGAAAAAGTTATAGGTCAGGATGAAGCTGTTGATTTGGTGGCAAAATCCGTGCTGCGTTCCAGAGTGTCCATAAGTGCTAAAAAACGCCCTGCATCTTTTATTTTTGTAGGTCCTACAGGTGTTGGAAAAACAGAACTTGCAAAAGTTCTTTCCTCAGAGCTTTTTGATGACGCTGATCCTCTTATCAGACTTGATATGTCCGAATTTATGGAGAAACACTCGGTTTCCAGAATTGTAGGTTCACCTCCAGGATATGTAGGTTATGATGAAGCAGGTCAGCTCACTGAGAAAATTCGTCGCCGTCCTTATTCTGTAGTGCTTTTTGATGAAATTGAAAAAGCTCACCCCGATGTACTTAATATTCTTTTGCAGATTTTGGATGAAGGCAGAATTACAGATGCCCATGGCAGAGTAGTTTCCTTTGAAAATACTGTGATTATTATGACATCAAATGCCGGCAGCAATATAAGAGAAAATGTTCTTGGTTTTGACCAACAGCCGGAAAAACAAAATAAAGATAAAGTTATGGGTGCATTGAAAGAATTTTTACGCCCTGAATTTCTTGCCAGAGTTGATGAAATTGTGGTATTCCGTGCTTTGGACGAAGATAATTACAAGAAAATCACTGAAATTCTCCTCAATGAATTTAAAACTTCTCTTAGCGATAAAGGTTCTGAACTTACTTGGTGTGATGAAGCTGTCAGCTATATTGCACACAAGGCCTTTGGGGACAAAACAGGTGCAAGAGCTATTCGCCGCATAGTGAGAAAAGAATGTGAAGATGCAATTTGTATGAAATTGGTGGAAAACGGTGGAATTACACCTGAAAAAATTACTATAGCTTTTGAGGATAATAAAATAATTATTAAGTAAATGATAAAACAGCAGTTAATATATTTTAACTGCTGTTTTGTTAAATAAAGTGAGGGTTTAAAAATGAAAAAAACATTAATTACAGTATCACTGATTATGGTTGTGTGTCTTAGTTTTATCGGAGGAAAATATTACAGTGATAAGCAAAACATAAATTCCAAAAATCAGAGATGCAATACATATATCAGTTTTGCCATAGATAATATTGAAAAATTAAATTCAAATGATGATGACGATATTTTAAGAGTTCTAATTTCCGATATTTATGCTGCAAAGGAATATACAACAAATAATGAGCTTAATTCCGCTTTACATGAACTTTGGAATGCACTTATTTTTGATGATGATAATCTTGAGGGCAGGGAAGATGAGTTAATTGAAGCTTTAAAAAACTATGACAATAATCCAGATAAAATTAAAGATATTGCCATAAGTATGAGAAGTAAATCATAAATAATAGTAAAATATTTAAGTTTAATATGCTCCTTTTATTGTGTATACAGATTAAATTTTTAAGATTTACTGCATTTAAAAAAGATAAAATCAGGTCTATGAATAGCTCCGTCAAATTGAGCAGGTTCTTTTTTTCTCAATTCTTCCGAGGCAAGGGACTCCTGACATTCTTCAATTTTAAATCCTGCTTTAATAATGTCATTAATCATACTTGATATTGTTCGGTGATATAGCTCATAGTTGTCAACTACCCATTTAATTTCTCTTTTGCCCTCAACAAAATAATTATTTATATTTGCATATAATCTTTCACCCAAGGGCGTTTTTGTAAATCTCGGATAAGTTCCGTCATAAGCGGTCGCCATAGGGTGGGAAGTGCTGAATACCAATAATCCATTAGGTGTTAAGAGATTATAAATTTTTATCATTAAAGCCCCAAAATCCTCTATATAATCAAATACAAGAGAACTTGTGATTAAATCAAATTTTTCGTCAATTTTTTCTATATCCTCCATGGGAATTATTTTATATGTTATATTATCTGCACTGTTATTTTCTTTAGCATAATTCAGCATTTTTTCTGAAATATCTATTCCCAAAACTTTTTTTGCTCCTAAATCAGAGTATTGTTTTGCGTGCTGTCCCATACCACAGCCAATATCCAGCACTGATTTTCCGCTTAAATCAGGAAGCATTGAAAGAATTACCGGGGTTTCCAATAGATCATTAAAATTTACTTTATTTTGACGAATATTCTTAAAGTCATTAAAAAAAATTTCATTATCATAAATGTTTTGTTTTGACATTATTTTTCTCCTAATAAATATTATAAGTTATAAAACAGCAGTATCAAAATAATCTGATACTGCTGTTTATTTATAGGTTTATTTATTTTTGTTCTGCTACGGCAAGTCTTACTTTAGCACGTTTTTTGCGGGCTTTATAAATTGCAATGTGTTCTTTGTCATCAGAGCCTTCAGCAAGTTTGCTTTCAGCACCATCAAGAGCTTTTTGAGCTCTTTCAGTGTCAATTTCATCAGCCCACTCAAAAGTAGTGCATACCAATGTGGTGATTTCTTTTCCGACTTTGATAAATCCTTCGCTTGCAGCTCCAAATTTATCTTTACCGTCAATTTTAATCTTAACTTTACCGGAGTCAATAGCGGTTACATAACCTATATGTCCCTTTAAAATACCAATATCGCCGTTTAATGTGCGAAGAATAATATTTTCAACATTACCGTCGTATTTTAATCCTTCCGGAGTAACAATTTGAAGGTGAAATTCAGCCATAGCTTATTCTCCCTTCTTTGCCTTCTCTATAACATCATCAATAGTTCCGGCAAAAAGGAAAGCAGATTCAGGCAAATCATCATATTTACCTTCAATAATTTCCTTAAAGCCTCTGATTGTTTCTTTAATAGGAACATATTTACCGGGTGTGCCTGTAAATGCTTCGGCAACAGAGAACGGCTGAGACAAGAAACGCTGAATTTTTCTTGCTCTGTTTACTGTCAGCTTATCTTCATCAGAAAGCTCGTCCATACCCAAAATAGCAATAATATCCTGAAGCTCGGTATATCTTTGAAGTATGGTCTGAACAGCTCTGGCAACTTTGTAGTGTTCTTCACCTACAATTTCAGGTGTCAGAATAGTAGATGATGAATCAAGAGGGTCAACTGCTGGGTAAATACCCAATGATGCAATTTGTCTTGACAATACAGTCTTTGCGTCAAGGTGAGCAAAGGTTGTGGCAGGAGCCGGGTCAGTAAGGTCATCGGCAGGTACATAAACAGCTTGAACAGATGTAATAGAACCTTTCTTTGTGGAAGTAATTCTTTCCTGCAAAGCTCCCATTTCTGTAGCCAATGTAGGCTGATAACCAACGGCGGAAGGCATACGTCCAAGAAGTGCGGAAACTTCAGAACCTGCCTGTGTAAATCTGAATATATTATCAATAAACAGAAGTACATCCTGTCCTTCCTTATCTCTAAAGTACTCTGCCATAGTAAGACCTGACAAAGCAACTCTCATTCTGGCTCCGGGTGGTTCATTCATCTGACCGTAAACCAATGCAGTCTTGTTAAGAACTCCGGATTCCATCATTTCATAATAAAGGTCATTACCTTCACGGGTTCTTTCACCTACACCGGCAAATACGGACAAACCACCGTGTTCTTTGGCAATGTTGTGGATAAGTTCCTGAATAAGAACTGTTTTACCAACACCGGCACCACCAAACAAACCGATTTTACCGCCCTTAACGTAAGGTGCAATAAGGTCAACAACCTTGATACCTGTTTCCAAAATTTCACTGGCACTCTGCTGTTCTTCAAAAGAAGGAGCAGGTCTGTGAATGGGCCATCTTTCCTCTGTTACAGGTGTGGGCTTGTTATCAACAGCTTCACCTAAAAGATTAAATATTCTGCCCAAAGTTTCATTACCGACAGGCACTGTGATAGGAGAGCCTGTATCTATTGCCTTTGTTCCTCTAATCAAGCCATCTGTGGAGCTCATAGCAACACATCTGACAATATCGTCGCCTATATGCTGTGCAACTTCGGCAATTAGTTTTTTGCCGTTATTGTCAATTTCAATGGCATTAAGCAGATTAGGCAGTTTACCTGCGGCAAATTTAATGTCCAGTACGGGGCCTACAATGGTAACGACCGTACCAATATTTTGCTCGTTCATCTGCATTTCTCCTTATATAATATTGGTGGCAAAACCACTGCCCGACACGGGAAAAATAAAAATTACTGAAGGGCTTGAGCGCCGCTGACGATTTCCGTAATTTCCTGTGTAATGGCAGCCTGTCTTGCTCTGTTAAATTTAAGGTTTAAATCCTCTATAATAGCATCAGCGTTGTCGCTGGCATTTTCCATAGCGGTTCTTCTGGCACCCTGTTCAGATGCGTAGGATTCAACAACAGAACCATAGATTTCTCCGCCAAGATACTGAGGTACTATTCTTTCAAACACATCATTTGCAGATGGTTCAAATTCGGTGGTGGACATGGATTTTATGTCAATATTCATGTCATCAGCCAAGTCATAGAATTTAAGTGGAAGTACTTTTCTCATTTGAGGTTCCTGACTTAAAACAGAGATAAATTTGGTATAAGCTATATAAAGTTCGTCAATTTCACCTGTTTTAAAGAGGTTTGCTGCCATTTGAGCTATTTCTGCGGTTTCATCCAGGCCCAATTCTTCAACTGTTGCAAAACCTGTGTTATAAACTTCAAAACCGCGTTTAGCGTAAAATTCACCGACTTTTTTACCTATAGGAATAATAAGAGTATCTTTTTCCTGAGCTTTGGCAAGTGCAAATTTCATAATATTTGCGTTATATCCACCTGCCAAACCGCGGTCTCCCGCAATAACTATAATGCCAACTTTTTCAATAGGGCGCTCTTTGGTATAAACAGAGGAAAAATCTTTGTTGGAATAAGCAATTTCTATCATTGATTTATAAAGAATATCAAAGAAAGGTCTTGCTTTTTCAACTCTTTCCTTTGCTTTTCTCAGCTTAGAGGAAGCGACAAGCTCCATAGCTTTTGTAATCTGCATGGTGCTTTCGACGCTTTTAATACGGCGTCGTATATCTTTCATATTAGCTCCTGCCATATGAATTAACTCCTTCCTCTAAGTTTTATTTTGTTTTAACGAATATTGTTTTAAATTCGTTAATGGCATTTGTAAGCTTTTCAGCGGTTTCGTCGTTTAGTACCTTTGTTTCTCTCAGTGTATCCTTTATTTCAGGGTGATTGTTTCTCATAAATGAGAACATTTCACTTTCAAATCTGGAAATATCCTCAACCGGAATATCCATAAGCATATTATGTGTTACAGCATACAAAATCATAATTTGGTCTTCAACATCTAAAGGTGAGGACTTGCCTTGTTTAAGCACTTCCACAACTCTTTCACCTTGAGCAAGTCTTGATTTTGTATCAGCGTCCAAATCAGAACCGAACTGGGAGAAGGATTTAAGCTCATTGTACTGGGAGTAGGTGAGCTTTAAGCTTCCCGCAACTTTTTTCATAGCTTTAATCTGAGCACTGCCGCCTACACGGGATACAGAGATACCGGGGTTAACAGCAGGTCTTACACCTGAGTTAAAGAGTTCGGATTCAAGGAATATCTGACCGTCTGTAATAGAAATAACATTTGTAGGAATGTATGCTGCAACATCTCCTGCCTGTGTTTCAATGATAGGCAAAGCAGTAATGGAACCGCCGCCAAGTTCATCGGAAAGTTTAGCAGCTCTTTCCAGCAGTCTGGAGTGAATGTAGAATACATCACCTGGGTAAGCTTCACGTCCCGGTGGGCGTTTAAGAAGCAAAGAAAGTGCACGGTAAGCTACAGCGTGCTTACTTAAATCATCGTATACAATAAGAACGTGTTTGCCCTTATGCATGAAAAATTCAGCCATTGTAACACCGGAATAAGGAGCAATATACTGCAAAGGAGAAAGCTCAGATGCAGTAGCGGAAACAACGATTGAGTATTCCATAGCACCGTTCTTTTCCAGTTCATTTACAACTCTTGCAACAGTGGAACGTTTTTGACCGATTGCAACATATACACAGATAACATCTTTGCCTTTTTGGTTGATAATAGTATCAACAGCAATGCTTGTTTTACCTGTCTGTCTGTCGCCGATAATAAGTTCACGCTGTCCTTTTCCAATAGGAATCATGGCGTCAATAGCTTTAATTCCTGTTTGGAGAGGTTCAAAAACAGATTTTCTTTCGATAATACCGGGGGCATTGGATTCGATAGGACGATAATCCTCAGCTGTAATTTCGCCCTTGCCGTCAATAGGATGACCCAAAGCATTTACAACTCTGCCGAGAAGTGCATCGCCTACAGGAACGGATACAACCTTGCCTGTACGCTTAACTGTATCGCCTTCCTTGATGTTGGATTCATCACCCAACATAACAGCACCTACACTGTCTTCATCAAGGTTAAGAGCCATGGCGTAAACTTCTCCGGGAAATTCCAAAAGTTCTCCTGCCATACATTTTTCAAGGCCATGTACTCTTGAAATACCGTCTCCTATTTCGACAACCGTGCCCACGTCGTTAAGTTCGATTTTGTTGTGGTAATTTTTGATTTGTTCTTTAATCAATCCACTTATTTCTTCCGGACGTAATTGCATGGTTTTCACCAACTTTCCTAAGCTGTCTGACCGGATAAAACTGATTTAAGATTATCCAGTCTGCCTTTTACGGAACCGTCGAACTGGTCGTCTTCCATTTTTAGGATAACACCGCCCAAAATAGACGCATCTGTTTCATTTTGCATGATAATGCGTTTGCCCGTAATTTCCTGCAGCTTATTAATTAATTTTGACTTTAGATTTTCATTGAGAGGAACAGCTGTAACAGCTACTACCTCTTTGATATTGTTTTCTTTGTTATAAAGTTTCTTAAAAAAAGAAGCTATTTCAAAGAAATAATTTATTCTGCCTTTTTCAGCCAATATTTTCAGGAAATTCAAAACATATATGTTGATATTTCCGTTAAATACATTGTCGATAAGACTGATTTTTTCTTCCTTAGGGACAGTTGGAATATTCATAAGTCTGAAAAAGTCATAATTTTCTTTAAAAATTCCTTGAAGGAATTTTATATTTTCCAAGATTTCATCTTGAATATGTTCTTCTTTTGCAACTTCAAAAAGAGAAACTGCATATCTTTGAGCAATTATTCCTTCCATGCTGTATCACCTACACCATCTATGAATTGCTCAATGAGTTTTTCATGATCTGCAAAGTTAATATCTTTTTCTACAACCTTTTGTGCAATCATAACTGCCATATCAGAAATTTCACTCTTAACATCATTCAAAACCTTTGTTCTCTCAAGCTTAATTTCTTCGTCTGCCTTTGCAATCATTGCAGCGGACTTATCATGAGCTTCCTTAATGATTTCGTCTGAACGAGTCTGAGCGCGTTTTTGAGCAAGATTAACGATTTCGTTAGCTTCTTCTCTGGCACCTGCCAAATGCTTTTCGTATTCTGATTTAAGATTTTGAGCATCGGAATTAGCTTTGTTAGCTTCTTCGTAAATATTCTCAACTTCTTTTTGTCTGGAATCAATCATCTTTTTAACAGGTTTAAAGAAGAACTTCTTCATAAGCAAGAACAAGATGAGAGTGTTGCAAAGCATAAAAACAAGTGTCCAGTCGATTGAAAGGAACGACATATATGTATCTCCTTGCGACATGAGTTATTCCTCCTTTCATAAACCTTAGAGCAACTCTCTATTAAAGTTTGCCGATAAATGGGTTTACAAAGAGGAGAATCATTGCAACAACCAAACCGTAAATACCTGTTGATTCTGCAACTGCGCATCCAAGAAGCATTGTTCTTGTAATGTCGGACTGAGCTTCAGGCTGACGGCCTACTGATTCAGCGGCACGACCTGCTGCATAACCTTGACCGATACCAGGTCCTATACCTGCTATCATTGCGAGACCTGCGCCTACTGCGGAGCATCCCAAAACTATTGCTTTTGCCAATAATGTACTATCCATATTTGTTTCCTCCTAAAAAAAGTTTATTTCTTTTGTAAGTTTTCTTACATATAAAGAACTATTCAAAATTTCCTGATATGAATACCATAGTAAGCATACAGAAAATAAATGCCTGCAAAGCAGCTGTAAACACATCAAAATAAATTGACAATATAGCCGGCAGACCAAGCTGCAGAATAGGTATCTGCAAACCGCCGAATATAATTGAGGTCAATGCTGACAATCCTCCGTAAAGAAGGGATGTAATAACAAGACCTGCGGCAATGTTTCCGTAATGACGGAAACTTAGTGAAATAGGGTTAGCTATTTCTCCAACTAAATTAAGCGGCAGTAAAAGAGGCATTGGTTCTATAAATCCATGTAACCAACCACCGACTCCTTTGTTTTTTATTCCTTGGTATTGAACAAGGAAAAATGTTACCAAAGCCCAGCAAAGTGTGGTGTTGTAGTCCGCAGTGGGCGCTCTTAAACCAAACATTCCGCTTAAACTGGATAAAAGAGAAAATGCAAACAATGTTCCGATATAGGGCACAAAAGAAAATCCTCGTTTACCCATGGTTTGTTCAACCAAATCATAAAGCATGGTTACAAGTTTTTCCGCTATGACCTGACGCTTTGACGGTATTTTTTTAAGGTCGTGTGCAAGCCATAAAGCAGTAAAAAATATAATTGCCATGATAAGCCATGAGTTTACTACGGTTTCTGTAATTGGTATGCCGCCAAAAATCGGAAGCTCCCAAATTATCTTAGGGCCATTTATTTCTATACCATTCACGGTTTTTCCTCCTTTCTGAAAATTTCGCTAAAGAAAAGTGTGAGTTTCGGAAAAATCAGAGAAATGATAATTCCGAAATAGTTTATAAAATCGACTTTAAAGCCGATAAATATAACTAATCCAGTGGTAAAAAGTCTGACAAAATATTGTCCTGTCATATAAGTTTGAGCTTTGGCAGGAGGCATTTTAAACATATTTTCAATACTTTTTCCCAACCTATAAAAATTAAATACTGAATAAGCTCCGCCTATCAAAAATCCCAAAATCATTGGAAGATTAAAAGCATCTGTAAATATACATATAATAAGTGAAACCACAACCAGTACAGATGTGCCTTTTGCAATCTGTATGGTTTCGTTAATTACGGGAGAACTATCATTATTCATCCTTTTCCTCCTGACTTTTTTCGGCTTGTTTCAGTACATATCTAAAAAAAGAAACACCTGAATAAAATGCTGAAAAAAGTCCTAACATAATCCCAGCCACCATAATCCAGTCCCCCAAAGAAAATTTGGATTTTAACCAAGATGCTAACCAAACATATATAATTATGGGTGAAATAACCGACAAACCAAATTGTGTAATAAATGTAAGGTTTTTAAATGATTCAAAGGTTTTATTCTTTTTTTTCAAATAAGTAAACCTCCCGCTTATAATTTAATTGTATAGGGTTATTATACTACAAAATATGTACAAAAATCAATATGAAAAGGCAACTAAACAGATAATATCTGTATATGAAAGATGTATTTTATCAGTTTATTAAATTTTAGAAAGAAAATATAGGGCTATTGTAACTGCCAATAAATCTGCACATCCGCCATGACTTATATTTAGTTCACAAAAAAGTTTATCTGCATTTAAAATGGCTTTTTTACCTTTATCTGTGTATGCCCCTCCAAGTTTAAGACAATCTGCGGCAACAGCAGAGGCAAGATTCATGGTTTGTATATCGCTTCTTGCCAAAATATTGGTATCTTCCACATTGACAATAAGGGCTAGCAAAGTATTTATCAAAACTTCCTCTTTCTTATATATGGGATTATCAAGTTTTTTTATCTCGGAAAGAGCATATTTTCTAACAGATTTAAATCCTGATAAGGCTTCACCTCTTATGCCCATTGTGCCATATTTCAGATAGAGTTTTTCTCCGTGTGTAAGTTTTTCTTTATTTTCCAGATTTTTAAAATCATTGGCAATGTTTCCGAGAATTTTTGAACAGCTATCACAAAGAGTATCTGTTTCTATTTTTCCATATATTTTATAACAATAGGCAGCACAGGCTGAAATAATACTCATGGAAAATACTGCACCTTTGTGAGTGTTTATTCCGTTTGTAGCAGCAAACATTGTTTTTTCACATTCTATTCCTAAAGGGCGTATACTCAAAAGGCAGCTTGGGGATAAATTTTCCCATTCATAGCCAATGTTGGCAAAATCCTCAAAAAACCTTCCTATGGCACAGGTGCTGTCAATAAAAGTAAAAATATCCATATCTGTATGGGAACCTGTGTTAAATCTGTCAACTAATCCGGGTTTTACACCAGCAGTTACTTCATAAAGCAGAGCTTTGGTTACAATTTCACCTATATTTCTGCATAATGCTTTTTTTTTCATCATAACCTCAAAAATCGTAAAGATATAATTATATCATTTTAATAAATATATATACATAAAAAACACATCTTTAAATTTTTGTAAAATTATAAGATGTGTTTTTTAAAATTCCTGTTATTTTACACCGTATTTTCCATCAAATGTGGCATTAATTTGGTGTTTATTTTTTCCGCTTTCAGTAACTGTTACACCACTGTCAAACATTACAAATTCAATACGGAAGAAGTCCCCGTCTGTATATACAGCAACATTATCTCTAACCTTTGCAATACCGGAAACAGTTTCAGACTCATCTTTTACATATGTTGAAATAACAAAATGCATTTCGTTTTCTTTGAGCTGTTTAACTGTAAGCATGGAGGTCACATTACCTGACTCATCTTTTCTTGCAAAAGAACCATTCCAGGTGTAATTTTGTGCATCAGCCGGAACAAGAGGGAAGTCGATAATATCACTGAACATCTGTTCAGGGTAGTAACACATATATTCTCCTGTTTTTCTGTTTACTACAATGGGAGATCCTATCATTTTTCCGTCATCAGAAATTGTGAATGCAGAATATGTATTATTTTCCACTACCAATTTTTCATCATATAATTCTACTTCATATTCTCCTGTGTCAAACTGGGTTTTTACAATTTCCATAGCATCATTTACTGACATAAGACCGAATTCAGGGTCAGGTACCAAAGGAACACCATTTTCATCTACAAGCTGAGAACTTTCTTCTTCGGTATCCTTTTTATCCTTATCTTTGTTCTTGTCTTTATTTTTTTCTTTATCTTTATCTTTTTCTTTATCTTTTTCTTGCTCTTTGTCTTTGGCGTTTTCACTGCTGTCATCGGAATTTTCTATACTTTCTGAAACAGATGAATCCGAGATAGAACTATCATCCGGTTGTTTATTTTTCTTTGGGAAAACAAAAATAAACAAAACTACAACTGCAATTATTACAAGAATAACCGCTATGGTAACAATCATTGCAATTTTATATTTCTTTTTGTTTTCTACAGCATCTTTTTTTCCTTCATTGGTAACTTCCGGATTTACGGTTTTTGTTTCCTTATTTTGTGCTTTTTTTGAATTTTTGTTTTTAGCTAATTTGCCGTTGTTTTTATCAGGTTTGGTTTTCTTAGATTTTTTCTCTTTTTTATTTTCATCGGATTTATTTTTAGAAAATGGTAATTTCATTTCATATTACACTCCCCAAGGAATTTATAGTATATAATCTTACTTGTATATTATAGAACAAATAAAGGATTACTTCAAGCTATTTAATAAAATTTTTTAGAAAAT
>JAHHUA010000030.1 GCA_020024235.1 Oscillospiraceae bacterium | reverse complement strand
GTAGTAAAATACATTGAAGACAATCTTATGTAATAAAACAATGAAAATAAAGCGTCTGACTTTTTTAATTTAAGTCAGACGCTTTTCTTGTTAAGATAAATTTACATATTATTGATAAATTTATCAGAGTTTTTTGATATAATAATATTAAAATAATTGTTTTAAATTTTAGAGATTTTTAGCTGCAAAAAGGAGAAAACATGAAGTATTATAATAACAAAACTCCTAATCCTAATGAATATGTTTATATAAACGGATTGGGATTTGAAAATAACCCAGCAGCCGTAAAACAAAGACAGCTTATAAAAAGTTATTCTTGTATACTGGGTATATCAATTATATTATTGTATATTTTACAAATGACACTGGGAAGACTTTTATATAATTTTGCTTATATGTTTCCGATGACTCCTGTTTCCAGAAATATAATTATAAATGTTCTTGACATTTTGGCATATATTATAACATTTATGCTGCCATTTATTTTGTATGCAATACTACTTGGTATGCCTATATCCGTAGCTATGCCTTTAAAAAAGCCTGATAAGAAACTTGCAGCAATAGTGGGAATGGCTATGGGCTGTTCTGTTATTTCAGTAGCATCATCTAAAATGCTGATATCTATATTGGAATTTATAGGGATACATTCTATAGAATTAAACTCCATTATACCTACTGATATAAACGGTCTTATTTCCTTTGTAATTAAATCGGTAATTATGGCAGCTTTTGTGGAAGAAATTGTATTCAGAGG
Organism: Oscillospiraceae bacterium; assembly: GCA_020024235.1. Taxonomy (GTDB): domain Bacteria; phylum Bacillota; class Clostridia; order Oscillospirales; family Ruminococcaceae; genus JAHHUA01. The sequence goes on along the minus strand of JAHHUA010000030.1, from coordinate 13,357 downwards.
ATTTTTACTTCAAAGTTTAAGAAGATTCGGCGATCAGTTTGCCATTTTAATTTCAGCAGTTATTTTTGCAATAATTCAGGTAAATATTCATCAGTTTACCACAGCTTTTATTATGGGACTTGTATTGGGATTTTCGGTTATAGTAACAGGCAGTCTTTGGACAGGAATAATAATTCATACTTTGCATAATATATATTTATTAGCATTGGGATATGCAGAAATGGGTTTGCTTGACACCATTTATAAGATAACATTGTTTAGTGTAGGTATAGTTTTTATTACAGGCTTTGTTGTAAGCCTTATAAGCTTGGCAAGAAAATCAGATTATATTTTTGATTTAAAAATACCAAAAGACAGTCTTACCATTGGACAAAAAATCAAGATTTATTTTTCAACTTTCAGTATGATTATTGTAATTGTTTTTTCTATTATTCAAACTTTGAAAAATATATATTTGGTATAGAGATATGGGCAAAACAGATGAAAAATATATGAGAATTGCTTTGGAGGAAGCAAAAAAAGCCTTCCAAAAAGGGGAAATTCCAGTAGGAGCAGTAATAGTAAAGGGTGAAAAAATAATAGCTGCAGCTCACAATACCCGTGAAATGGAAAATAATGTATTGGGTCATGCGGAGATTAATGCCATTAAAAAAGCAGCTGAAAGTCTTAAAAACTGGAAGCTTGATGATTGCGAAATATATATTACTTTAGAGCCATGTCCCATGTGTGCCGGAGCAATAATATCCAGCCGTATAAAAAGAGTGGTTTTTGGGGCTTATGATGAAAAACAGGGGTGTTTGGGTTCGGTTTGTGATTTATCTGCCATGAAGTTTGCCAAAACCCCATATATAAAATCCGGGGTACTAAAAAATGAATGTGAAAGTATTTTAATAAATTTTTTTGGTCATTTACGAAAAAAAACTATTGACAATTGTCCTATTATGTAATATAATAGAAAAGCAGCAATTAGCTATTGCATGGCGAGGTGTAACTCAGTTTGGTAGAGTGCTTGGTTTGGGACCAAGATGCCGCAGGTTCGAGTCCTGTCACCTCGACCAAAGCCCTTGGATTTATCCAAGGGCTTTTTTGTACTACAAAATAAAAATTCTATTGAAAAAACAAAACTCAAAACATATAACAAAACGACAAATTAACAGAGAAAATAAATAATATTTAGAAAACAGGTTTGGAAACTTTTACTTCCAAACCTGTTTTTTATAATATTAAGTGTTAATTATAGTGTGTAATAAATTTTATGAAATTTTTTAACTTATTCTGTGATTGCGGTTTTGAGAAATGTTTTTCTGGTTTTGTTTGGATGCCATATTGGCTTTGTTTTGAGTGCTAGGACGGTTATGATTTTTAGGATATGGCGGAGTTTTTGTATGTACCTGTGATTTAGGCTGAGTTCTGGGTGGAACCATTGTGGTGGAAGTTGTACGCATTTTATATGGAGAGGTCTGTCTTTCAATAATTCGCATAGTTTCCATTTGTTTTTTGCGTTTTGCTGCCAGTTGTTTTTGGTGTTTCTTTTTGCGGCATAAAATAGTAAAATTCCTTATAAACACAAAAAATAAAAAGGTAACAATAATTGCAGCAGTAACTCCTAAAGAAATAAGAGAAATTTCTCCTATTTGTAAAGCCAGCCACTGAATTTGTTCTTTTTTAGGTTTTTCTGTAACCGTAGATAATAAAGGCGTATAAGAAGTATCCAATTTTATCTTCATGGGAGAATTGTTCATAAATTCTTCGGCATAGTCAGGCAGATATATCTCCATTTCAATGGGACAGTTATCTTGCTGGGATTTATCAATAAATGTAATATCCGGAAATTTATATTCAATATCTTTACTGCTTACAGAACGGTGAAGAGCAATCTTAGCAGGAATAGACAAATACATATTTAAAGTGCCTATAACATTGGGGCCATCTGTTACATCGATTTGTTTTGACTTAACATTCTGAGGAGAAATTGTATATTCTCTGAATTCATCAAAACCATAATCAAAAAGTTTTCGGGTATCTTCATATTTGGCTTTAGGGTCAATGCTGTCCATTACAACAGCAATAAGTGTGCGGTTGTTTCTGGTGGCTACCGTAACTTTTGTGTGACGGGATTCTTCTGTCCAGCCAAGCTTTCCTCCCACAGCATCTTTGTAATAGTTGGGGTCAAAGCTTTTAAGCATAGCATCCTGATTTGCAAAGGGTCTGGAAGGTTTTTTGTTATTTGCAGGCATTTCATAAGTTACAGTACCCATAATTTTTAGAAAATCCGGGTTTTTTATAGCTTCTCGAGTAATCAGTGCCATATCATGGGCGGTGGTATAATGGTTTTCATCAGGAAGTCCGTGAGGGTTTGTAAAGTTTGTGGATACTGCCCCCGCACTTTTGGCAAATTCATTCATTTTTTCTATGAATGCATCTTGACTACCCGCTATATGTCTTGCTATTGCGTTGCAGGCATCATTTGCAGACATTAACAAAGCAGCATATTGCATATCACGGAGAGTAACCTGTTCTCCCTCAATTAAAGCTATATGTGTTGCAGATAAATCAGATATATAGTCATCTTTGGAAATAACAATTTTATCATCGGGATTTCCGTATTTAAATGATAAAGCAATCGTGGCAATTTTAGTTATGCTGGCAGGATATTTTACTTTGTCCATTTGCTTTTCATATAGAATTTGACCTGTTCTGGCATCCATAAGTATGGCACTGTCGGATTTTAAATAAGGTTTTTCCGAAGCATAGGATTTAGTAAATACTGACGGAAATATGAGCGAAAGGACAATAAATAGGCAAAACAGTTTTTTTATCAAAATTTTTTCTCCTTTATGTTGAATTAATGTGAGTTTAAGTTTTCTATATATATTTAACATTGTTTTTATGTAATGACAAAATTTATTTTCTCCCTATGGTATAAATTATAAAAAAGATATTAATAAGGCGGTGGGGAAAATGAAAAGCAGTGTAATTTTGCTGTGTTTATTTGTGTTTATTATATTTATTATACCTCTAAGTGTTTTTTCACGCAACAAAAATTATTTTGAATTAAATCCTAATACTTCCAAAACAGAAAAAACTGTTGTGGCTGTTTCTTCACAGATTTCTGAAGAAGTACCTGAGGCAAAGCCCGCTGTAACAGTGGAAAAAACTCAAAACAACACAAATTTTTATACTCCAAAATACCATTGTGATTATTTTGAAATATATGATATAACAGAGAAAAAACTTAAAAAAATAAATATGAGAGATTATGTAATAGGAGCTGTAGCTGCAGAAATGCCACCAACATTTCATGATGAAGCTTTAAAAGCTCAAGCAGTGGCATCTCATACATTAGCAATAAGAAACAGACTTGATAATATGGAAAATCCAGATAAAGAGCTTAATGGTGGGGATTTTTCAGCTGATCCTACACAGAAAAAAGGGTATGTAACAAAAGAAACCATGAAGGAGATGTATGGAGATAAATTTGATTTTTACTACTCAAAACTTGAAAAAGCCTGTGATGAGGTTATGAACAAAATATTATTATATAAGGAAGAACCTATTATATCAGTATATCATTCAACATCTTGCGGAGTTACTGAAAGTGCAGAAAATGTATGGCAGCATGGAGAAGATTATTTAAAACCTGTAAAAAGTGATGGCGATTTGCTTTCACCATCCTATGAAACAGTTGTTATTTTTTCCAAAGAGGATGCAGAAAATATTATAAAAGAAAATTACAGAGATATAAAATTAGATGAAAACCCCGAAAATTGGTTTAAAATAGTCAGTCGTTCCCCTTCCGGTTATGTTCTGCTTATAGATATAGGTGATGTGAGTTTGGCAGGAAGAAATATAAGGGAAATATTCGGTTTACGGTCTACGGATTTTGATGTGGAATATAAAGATGACAGCTTTATATTTAAAGTGAGAGGCTATGGTCATGGTGTGGGACTTAGCCAATATGGTGCAGATTATATGGCAAGACAGAATTATTCATGGGAAGAAATATTAAAGCATTATTATACTGATGTCATTATAAGTGAAATAAAAGAAAAGTAAAAACAGCTCTTCGGGTTTTTCTCGAAGGGCTGTTTTTTATAAAAAAATTATACTTCTGTTTCTCGGGGGTGTTTTTTAACTTCTTCAATAGCTCTGAGCAATATATCGTCAAATTCTGCTATTTCCTCAAAAGTTTCGGGGACTTTACCGTTTTTAACCAGATTAGTTATTTTATCAAAATGTTCTCTGCTTAAACTTACTGTTATATCGGGAGAAACACCATAAACATTATTGCTGCTGCCGTCAGGATTGGTACTTTCAAATATATTAGTGCTTATTATAAGACCGCTGTATTTTAAAGTAAATCCAGCTTCATGGTTTTGAAGTCCGTCCCCCAATGACTGTCTGCCGATAACTGTGGCAAGGCGGTCATTTTTTATCATGTTTATATATTGCTCGGAAAATTCCCCGATGGTTTCATCTATTAGATAATATATGTTTTTATCAGGCATTTGGGGGTTTCCTTTTGAGGTGATGTCATAGGACATATACTGTTTTGTATCATCTTCACTGTATACACCGGTATCTTTTGTAGATGTAACACCAAGTCTCTCTCCTATTTCAAATTGTTCACAGGTATCTTTTCTAAGAGAATAGCTAAATTTAAGGTGTCCGTCTTTGTCATTAAAGAGAGGAAAGAATTTATTAAATACAGCATCTTCAAATCCTGCTGAACATCCTCTTAAATCAATAATTATATTGTCATTTGCCATGATTTTATCCATATTACTTTCAAGTGTGTAGACAGTTTTATAATTTAAATTTTGTATACGTATATAGGTGAAATTATTTTCGGCATCTATATGATATAAGGGGAGAATGAAATTATCACCCCGTTCGGAAAATTCGTATATCATTTTGTATTTTTCATTGCTGCTGAATATTTTTCCATATTTATAAGCAAATTCTGCGGTTATATCAATAAACATATCCTTTGTTAAAACTTCACCATCAGGACTTTTTAAAGTGAGAGTAACAGGTTCACCTTTTGTTTCATTAAAGCAAAGGGACTGGCGATAAAAATTTTTATTTTCATCAAAGCGAAGTTTTGAACCAAAAAGATGTTGTTCAATGACAAAATCAGAAATAGGTTTGCTGTTAATTTCAGTCAAAGTCCAATAAGTATAGGGGTTTCCTTCATTGGAACAGACATATTCATTAGGCTGGGCGTATGTAAAAATATAGGAGTTATTCTTATATATGTCATAATATTGAGGTATAAATTCACTTAGATTTTTAAATACTCTGGAGGTTCTTTTAACAAAGCCCCGTCTTTCTGCAGCGGTTTTTTGAAGCACAGCATTTTTGTTTATATAATGATCAGTCCACTCAGGAACAAAAGTATCAATCATGTGAAAATCTATGTATTCATATTTTCCTGTCAAATCAGCCACAATACCCTGCATTGTACAGAAAAATTCAAAATCGTTTTTGCAGTTTTCGGCGGATTCTTTGTAAAAATCCCTTCTTGCGGCAAAATCTATGCCCAGTTCTTCTTTTGCAGCAATTATATTGGGATTATGCTGAATAATTGTATCACAGTATTGAAGAACATCATAAACTCTTTCTTTTTTATTCATTTGGTTATAGTAGGGAACCTGTGCATATATGCCGGCACAGGGATCATTTTTGTCGTAGTCTTTAACGGCTTGGGGAATTCTGAAAGTCATTTCATTGCTGTTTTCAGATTGCAGACAGATATAAAGAATAAAACCAAAGCAAATAGTAAACAAAACTGATACAATAACATAAGAACAAATTTTAAACCGAGAGCTTATCATAGAAATTTCTCCTTTTAGCAATTAGTGTCGTTAATTATATGATAAAATATTATAGAAGTCAACAAATATTTTGTAATTTAGACATAAAATACTAAATTTAACATAATTTTTTAGAAAATAATTATAAAAAAGACGCTTTTATATAAGCGTCTTAAAATTATTAAAGTATAATATCATCATCTTCATCCAGCCATTTGACAACCTGAGCAGGATTGCCCGAGGCTACACAGTTAGATGGAATATTTCTGGTAACCACACTTTCCGGGGCTATGGCAGTACCGTTTCCTATTATAACTCCAGCATTGATTACACAGCCGGCACCTATCCAAACATCATCTCCTATAACTACAGGCATAGTATTTTCCAAACCCTGTAATCTTTCCACTTTGGGTGAAGCTTTTACTGCAGTGGTAACCATTACTCCGGGGCCGAAATTACAGCGTTTTCCGATTTGTATTATTCCGTAATCAAAAAAAATACAACCGTAATCTATCACGCAGTCCTGACCCATTTTAATATTAAGACCATACTCACAGGAAAAAGGTGTATTGAGTTTTAAATTTACAATATCACTTTTTAAAAGAGTTTTCATAAGCTGATATTTTTCAGCATCTCTGGCGGGAGGCAGTGTGTTCATGGTAAAGAGGATATCAGAAGCTCTCTGTCTTAAAAGCACTAATTGTGTATCAAAACAATTATATAATTCTCCCTGTACCATTTTATTAAATTCTGACAGCAAAACTAACATCTCCTCTTTATTTAATCAAAATCAAAGCAATTCTCTTGAATTTTTTTATATATTATAATTTATATCATATTTTTGTGAATTTTTCAAATATATTATTTTAACAGCCACATAGCCCTTAATAATCCGAAAAAACCGTATCATGGTTATGACAAATTTTTTTTAGGTTTTGTTTTATAATATGAATACAAAATAAATCGTCGGTAAAAATCGGTGCATACCAATATATTCCGACAGGGAGGTATAAAATGACGGAAACAGTAAATAAAAAACCAAAATCAGAAATTAAAAATACCGAAATCAAAAAAATAAAGTCATGGGCAGCATGGGCGGCGGAAATCTTTGTTGTTTATACTTTTTCGGGGCTTTCTGTGGCAAAAGATATTTTTCCCTTTGGAACTGCAATTCTGTTTAATGTAAGCACAAAAATAATTCCCATAGCGGTTTTAGCTGATATTTTGGGAATTTTGACATTGGGAAAATCAGAGTATATGCTTAAATATTTTTCATCAATACTTTTGACAGCTGCCATAAGACTTATATTTGACAGAAATGAAAATTATTCTAAAACCATAAACAGCCTTTTGGCAGCTATATCATCTCTTTTACCCTCTTTGATTATGCTTTTTCTCTATGACACAAGTGTTTATCGGGGAATTATGGCAATTACAGAAGGTATTTTAACAGGGGCAAGCTGTTTTTTCTTTGCCATGGCAAAGGAAGCATTTAACAAAAGTCCTATTTGCAGTGGCAGAAAAAACAATATTTCCGCAGTGTTTTTTTTATGTATTTTGGCAATGTCACTTATGAATTTGGAAATTATTAAAATTAATTTGGGAATGATGTTTTCCGTTGGGGCAATTTGTGTATTTTCTCAAAAAGGAGAAAGCGGCAGTTGTTTAATAGGTTCTGCTTTGGCAGCATCATGGGTCATAATAAGAGGTGAAAATTCCGTAATACCCCTGCTTTTTGTTATGCTGGGACTTTTTGCGGGAATATTTAACAAAACAGGCAAATGGGCAGTTAGTTTATCCTGCATTATCACATCTTTTTTAATGATATTTTCTCTCAAAAGAATGAATATATCCCTTTTGACAGGAAGTTTTTTGGGAGCCGGGCTGTATCTTTTTATTCCTGCAAAAAGCATAGATGATTTTATGGGAGGAATACAGCGACAGCAGGAGGACAGTCAAATCAGATATATTTGTATGATAGTAAAAAGCAAACTTTTGCTTTTAAGTGAGGCTCTGTGTGAAATCAAAAAAACCGTAAATACAGTTTCGGCAGTAAAATCAAAATACAATATGGAAAAATATGATGTTATTTATGACACTGTTTGTGAAAGAGTGTGTAAATACTGTCCCAATTACACAGTGTGCTGGCAAAAAAATTACACTTTAACAACAGATATAATAAGGCGGGTTGTTGAAAAACTGAAAAAGAACCGGGAAATTTTATTTTGCGATTATCCCGAATATTTTAAGGAAACCTGTAATTCCTATATTGAAATATCAGATGCAGTGGAAGAAGGCTTTAACTTATATATGATAAATAAGAAAAATCACAGGGAAATTCAGCAGGTAAGATCGGTGATTACAGAGCAGCTACAGGGAATTTCCGATATGATAAAAAATCTTTCTGAAAGTGTAGACAATATATATCGTTCTGACATATATTTGCAAAACAGGGTTTTGGAATATTTTAAGAAAAAAGGAATAAATCTTTCTAAATGTTTTTGTTTTTATGATAAAAATGATATTATGACTTTGGAGATTGAAATTCCGGCAACAAAATCGGAATTTGCCTGTGGGGAAAATACCATTTTGGATTTATCGGAAATTTGTGACAGAAACTTTACATATCCAAAACAAATAAAAAAATACGAAACGGTAAGTCTTGTTTATATGGAAACAGCTGTATACAAAGCAGAATTGGCTTATACAAGCCACAGCGGTGAAAAAGAGGAAGTTTGCGGGGACAGTGTAAAACAATTTGAAAACAGCAGCGGATATGCCTATACTATTGTATCCGATGGAATGAGTACAGGAAAAACCGCATCAATCCAGTCTATGATGACCACAGATATGCTGTCGGATTTACTGATTAGAGGAGCTGACCCGGAAAGTTCGGTAAAAATTATAAATTCGGCTTTGCTGTGCAAATCTTCCTCAGAATGTATGTCCACTGTGGATATAACTGCATTAAATTTATATACAGGAGAAGCTAAATTTTATAAATCAGCTACCCCTCCCACATATGTACTTAAAGATGGCAGAGCTATGGCTGTTTCTTCGGGAAGTTTGCCTTTGGGTATACTTAAAAATATAGAGCCTCAGCAATTTTCATTGAAATTGAGCGAAGGAGATATAATAGTAAATTTAACAGATGGTGCTACAGAAAGCGGTGAGGGCTGGATTCTTTCACAACTGGAATATCTAGCGGGAAAGTCAGCTCAGGATATAGCAGACTCTCTTTATAAAACCGCAGTAGAAAGAAAATCCTGTCTGTATTTGGATGATATTAGCATAGCAGTTATAAAAATTTACAGTGAATCATCTTATTAGCCATAAGTTTAAACATATTATTCCCAAAAAAAGCATTATCTAAGCAATAACAGCAAATAATGAACTAATTTGAGAAAATGCAAAACGGAGTGTATTAAAGCAAATACACTCCATTTCCTTTTATGTACGGTTGGATTTATTGGAATAGGTTTACACCTTACACCTATTTCAAATTCAGTACAAATGTCAGACCATCATATTTCTTACCCTGTACTTCTCGTTCGTTAATACACTTATCACAAATAGTAAATCCAAGCTTTTCCGCTAATCCAATCATTCGATGGTTACCGGACCATGTTTGTGTATAAATTGATGTGGCTCCCAGGTCAGCGTAATACTGGATAAATGCACAAAGGGCATTAGTACCAACATGATTTCCCCAAATTTCAGATTCACAAATGCTAATTCCCACTGCTTGATACACTTTTTGTCCTTCTTTAATGTGTTTTTCGTTAATCCAATCATAATTCTCATCAATCTGATAGGAACTGACCCAGCCAATGTGCTTTCCTTCGTATTCAATTTCAAATTTCCAACGAGTTACATCGTCGGGCATTGTTTTTACAGATTCATAATACTTGGTCCAGCGTTGACGCTCTTTATTGGCATCTAATTCCTCAACTTCCCACGGAGCATCCCAGTCCATCCACTTAGTTTCCACTGTAAACCAGTGTACATAATCCTCGATATCAGATTCTTTCATATCCCGAAGGACAATATTATCAAATTGAATGTTCATTTCATTTTTACCCTTTTCTTTTTATTAAATATTAGGAATTATATTCGGTTAAAAGGTTTATAATGCTGTCAGCCATGGCATTTGCTATATTGTAATGGTTTGTTTTGGTGAGAGAATCATCATATCCCACAGGGTTAGAAATAAATTCTACTTCTGTTAAAATTGATGGACAAAAAGGATTAAGCACTACACGAAATGCCTTTCCGAAAACTCCACGGTTATTTTTGGAGGTGTTTGCAGTCATTGCCGCTGATGTGGAGCTGGCAAATTTTGCAGAAGGTCCGTAATAATAGTAAACTTCAGAGCCTGAGGCAGTAGGTGTACCTGAGTTATAATGAATTGAAATAAAGAAATCTGCTCTGTTTTTAATGGCAGCGTCCATTCTTTCGTTAAAGCTTACATGGGAGTCATCAGTTCTTGTCATTATAACCTGAGCACCTAAGTCTTCCAGACGGTTTTTAACTGCCATAGATGTGGCAAGGGTAAAGTCTTTTTCATTGGAACCGGTAAGCTGAGCTGTACCTAAAGCACCGGGATCCTTGCCACCATGTCCGGGGTCTAAAGTAACTACAATTCCTTCCAAAGGTTTTTGGGGATTGGAAGAAAGCACAGGTGGTTTTTTGCAGTAAATGACAGTTTTGCCATCTTGGTATTCAATTCCGTATCCCCAAAGAGATTTGGAATTTTTCTTATAAAATGTAATTGTTGTGTTCACTCCGTCATAGGATACCTGGCTGTCGCTGAAAATTTCGCTGTCCTGTACTGATATTTCAGGAACATTTTTGGTGTTGTAAAGTATAACTTTAAGATATTCATTTTCGTTTATAAACTCATAGGGCGGATATGAGTTGCCTTTCAGAATATAGCTTTCACCCAAATAATCAAAATCTCTGGATATATTTGTAACAGTGTTTATATGAGAATAATTTCCCAAAAGTGGTTTAACATGCTTTGAACTTACCCAGCCACCCATAGCAAGTTTATACATACCGTCAGTTTGTTCAATGACTTTGTCCACAGTAGAACGGGTTACAATTGTTTTGATATATGAACCGTTTTTATCTGTATAAACAGGGGTTGCAACTTCTGTGGCCTGAATTAAAACTTTTTCGTTTTTGGGAGCGGCAAAGAAAGTTCCTTCAGACTCATAAACCGAAGTATTGCCGTTATTATTTAAAGTATAGGTTATTTTAACAGGGTCAGTAAAATCAGATACTTTTGGAATAATAATTTTTAAGGAGAAATTGGCGGCTATCCCTTTTGATGCAGAGGGAACATTTTGTTTTAGTTCAAATCTTTTTCCCATAAAATCAGCATAAACTCGACTTCCTGCCGGAGCTACACATTTAAGGGTAACTTCTTCACCGCCATGAGCAAATGTATCATAAACAGGAAAAGCTTTTGTAATAGAAGTTGCCACAGAATAATCGGGGTTATTTGTTCGTGTGATATACACTCTGTCGGAATTTTCTCCCTGAGTTACAGTAATGGTGTTTTTCCCCTCAGCCAAATTTACTGTCATGGCAAAGCTTCCAAATCTGCCTCGGTTTGTAACTTCAGTTCCGTTTAAATAAAGTGGGAGTTCGGGGTTTGAAGTACCTGTTATTAAATAAGATGACGCAGAGGTTGTTATATTGTCAGAGGGCTGAGTTATATTTAACTTTTGTGATATATGAAGAGATACACCGGTATCGGTAATTTTTTCAAAATCATTTTCTCCTTTCGGAAAGGCATAAGCCAAAACAGATGAAGATGTTATTATACTCATTGCCAACAAGATTGTCAAAGATTTTTTAAATTTCTTATTCATTTTTAAAACTTCCTTTCATTTGGTGTAAATTTTGGTTATTATAATATATACTAACATAAAAGTATGAAATTTCTTTGTATTTGTTTCAAAAAAGTTAAATAAATTAAAGGAAATTATTACATATAAGTTATACTTATGGCTAATATCATAAATATATATTTTATTTGTGGCTGAATTTGGAGTATAATATAAAAGGACACTGAGTAAACCGCTTATACAGTAAGTTTACAATATATCTGTTGATAATGGATATAAATATGTGTTAAAATACATTTGTTAAAGCAAATATAAAAAATATATATAAAATATATTTAATAAAGGAGATAATTATTTATGGCTAGATTGGTTGGAACTACTTCCAGAGGTATCAGAACTCCTATTATTCGTCAAGGGGACAATCTTCAAAAAATAGTTGTGGACAGTGTTATTGCTGCAGCTGAAAGCGAAGGTTTTGAACTTCACGACAATGATGTAGTAGGTGTTACAGAAGCTGTACTGGGCAGAAGTCAGGGAAACTATGCATCTGTTGACAATATTGCAAAAGATGTTCATGAAAAATTCGGCGATGAAACCGTGGGAGTTATTTTCCCAATACTCAGCAGAAACCGTTTTTCAGTATGTCTTAAAGGCATTGCCAAGGGACTTAAAAAAATGGTGCTTATGCTCAGCTATCCTTCCGATGAAGTGGGAAATCATCTTGTAAGCCTTGAACAATTAGACGAAGCAGGAATAAACCCATGGTCAGATGTTCTCACAGAAAATGAATACAGAGAAAAATTCGGCGAAAATCTTCACCATTTTACAGGTGTTGACTATGTTAAATACTACAGAGATTTGATTACAGATTCCGGCTGTGAAGTTGAAATTATTTTTGGAAATGACCCTAAGGTAATTCTTGATTACACAAAAGATGTATTGCATTGTGATATTCACACCCGTGAAAGAACCAAGAGAATTCTCAAAAAGGCAGGGGCTAATAAAATCTACGGACTTACAGATATTCTTACAAAATCCGTTGACGGCAGCGGCTGCAACCCTAAATACGGACTTCTCGGTTCCAATAAAGCTACAGAAGAATCAGTAAAGCTTTTCCCTGTCAACTGCCAAGAATTTGTAACCAATGTTCACAATATGTTTAAGGAAAGAACAGGCAAGAACATAGAAGTTATGATTTACGGTGATGGTGCATTTAAAGATCCTGTAGGTAAGATTTGGGAACTTGCCGACCCGGTTGTTTCTCCAGGTTACACAGCAGGCTTGGAGGGTACACCTAACGAAGTAAAGATTAAATATTTGGCTGACAACGATTTTGCTGATTTAAGCGGTGATGAACTTAAAAATGCTATTGCAGACTATATAAAGAATAAAGATTCAGATTTAAAAGGTAAAAATGCTTCTCTTGGAACAACTCCAAGACGCCTTACAGACCTTATAGGTTCTCTTTGCGACCTTACATCAGGAAGTGGAGATAAGGGTACTCCCGTAATTTTGGTTCAGGGATATTTTGATAACTTCACTAAATAATGTTGCCGCGTGGTAAGTTTTGATAAAAATACGGTGTTTAAATTATAAAAAAGTAATTATAGACCACTGTAAAACTTTTTACTGTATATAAAAAATTAACTCCTGATATTTTAGAATAGGATATGTTCTAAAATATCA
>JAHHUA010000003.1 GCA_020024235.1 Oscillospiraceae bacterium | reverse complement strand
ATATTTAACTTATGAATTTAATTACTGAAAATTTTAAAGTAATATAAATTTAGCTATAATTCGTTTTTGTTTTTACTGTGGAATACTATAGCCAATACTTTTGGTCCAGCGTTAATGGAAATAGAAGCCCCTTCTTTAATTCTGCCCAAAGCTTTCTTTCCTGTTTTATTAAAAATTTCGTTTTCCAGTTCGTCACCGATACCGTCATCTTCCCCTGTAATAATGTAGTAATCCTGGTTTTTACCCACATTTTTAAGGTAGTAATTTGTCAGAGCAGGAACAATATTTTTATCTCCTCTTACTTTTTCGTTAATAACACTTTTACCTTCTCTGAAAGTAACAAGAGGTCTTATACCAAGCATTTCACCTACAAATGCAGAAGTAGCACTGAGTCTGCCGCTTTTCTTTGCAAATTTAAGAGTTTGCATTATAAAGCATATATCAACTTCCTTTAAGTCCTGTTTTATAAATTCCACCAATTCTTCAGCAGAAAGATTTTTTTCATGGAGAAGCTGGGCAGCACTTAAAACCGACCAACCATAACCAAAAGAAAAAGTTCTGGAAGGCACAAAATGAATATTAATCTTATTTTTAGCCTCAGGGTGTTCTTTAAAAAACATATCCTTTCCACCAATGGAGGCACTGTATGTAGCTGAACCCATTTCGTTTATAGATACATAAATAACATCGGTATAGCCTTCATTATAGGCTTTTTCAAATTCATCGCAGAAAATAGGTGCAGTGATATGTGAAGTACAGGGAATTTGTTCATTTTCGTTTAAGATTTTATAAAAATCATCGCAGGTAAAATCCACTCTTTCATAATAACCTTTGTTATTTATAGTTAGTGGAATATTAAGTACCCTAATGCCGTATTTTTTTTCCGTTTCCAGGGAAATATCACTGGATGAATCAGTCATTATCAGTATATTATTCATTTTTTCCTCCGTTAATCCCAGTTGTATTTTGTAAGACTGCCATAATTTTTAAGTTCCGGGAAATTCCATTGACGCAGAACTTCATAAGCACCTATTGCTACAGAATTGGATAAATTAAGACTTCTTAAAGTGTCCAGCATAGGTATTCTGACACAGTTTTCTTTGTTTTTATGGAGAAGTTCTTCGGGAAGTCCTTTGTCCTCTCTGCCAAAAATAAGATAAACATTGTCTTTGTACTGAACATCACAGTAATTATTTAATGCTTTTGTGCTGAAATAGTAGAATTGTCCGATATTTTTGTCGGTAAAACTCTGCCAATCATCATAATAATTTATATCAAGATATTTCCAGTAATCAAGACCTGCTCTTTTTAAGTGCTTATCATCTATGGAAAAGCCTAAGTTTCCCACTAAATGCAGGCGGGCACCTGTAACTGCACAGGTGCGTGATATATTTCCCGTATTTTGGGGAATTTGCGGTTCTACTAATACTATATTTAAAATTGCCATTTTAATTCTCCATAAAAATATAACAAATGTTACATAAATATTAAACTATAAAATTAAGAGTTCGTCAAGCTTTTTAATAAAAAACAAAATAAAGTTAATTTCATATTCATATTTTACAAATAATTTTTGTCAAATAGTGTCTGCTAATAAGATTAAAATTCCAAATATTCAATGCTTTCATAAATTTCTTTTGCAAAAGGCATTATAGATTTATTTCCATAATAGGAAACAAAAATTGCATTATTATTGTAATAGCCGAAGAAAACTTCCCTGTTGCCTGATTTATATATTACAGCTTCTTCAAAGGGGCTGTCAGTTACCGGAACAGGTTCGGTGTTTTTAAATGCATATATTTTTATCAGGTCTTTGTAAAGAGCTTTCGCCATAGACGGTGTAGCAGCCCTCAAAAAGTCCACATTTGAAGAAGGAGTGTAAAGTTTGCCGCTGTCATCAAATACCTCATCTTCGATTATACCTACCTGTAAAATTTCATACTGTTTTGGTGCTAAAATAGAATAGGAAAACTTGGCACTGTTAGTTTTTCTTACAAGTCCGTCCCCTACCGCCACAGGGTTATATCGGTGATAAGCGGGGTTTTGTTCCACCATGTTAAGCAGCAAAACAGGCAGAGTTTTAGAGATATTTTCCATGTTTTTATGCCATGAATTTGCCATGGAATGAACAGTAAGCCCTGTTAAAATAACAAAAGCAGAAACAGATGTTATAATTGCGGATTTGCTGTATTTAAGGAATGATTTGTCCTTTTCTTTAAAGCTATGAGGATTTGTGAGGTTTTCCATGGAATATTTAAGATTTTTAATATTCAGTCTGCATTTATTAAAGAAAATAAAGCTTAAAATTGCAGTCATTACAGATAGAGCCCATTTTCTGTGTTTAATTATATTGTAAAGCCAGGCTCCGTTTGCGGAAATTTCAAATATTGTAAATGCAATTACAGCTATAAATACAATTAACCACAATATCATATAAAAATAGTTGTCTGAAATAAGTCTTTTAAAGTTTTTCTGCATTTGAGGAACTTCACTGAGGAAAGACTCACTGAAATTTTGATTGTTATTTGTTCTTAAAATATGAAAATGATTTTTATATGTGCAGATGTACTCAAAGTTCTTATCTTTATATTCTGCAATTTTTTCATCAGTAAGGGTTTCGTTGTCTTTTTTTCCTGTAGGAATAAGTTTGTAGCAGCAGTGTTCTTTTTCACCGTTTTTAAATACACAGTAAAAACTGTTTATTTGGGTGATAATATTGCCTTTTTCTGCCTGTTCACCCAGCCAATTTTCAAAAACATTTGTTCTGTATATATTGTTTGGTATAATTTTTATCATGTAAAATGACCTTCCTTTATCTGTTATCATTTAATTTTATCATTTTTTAGATAAAATAACAATAGAACAAATTAAGGAATTATAAAAATTTTCAAAAAACAACCCCCTAAAACTTAAATAGTTTTAGAGGGTTTTATAAAGTTATTATTTCATAAGACCTTTAAGTTCTTCCAAAGCCTTTTTGAGTTCGTCAAATGCAAAGTCAAAAGGAGCACTGGTTGTAAGGTCAACATCTGCCATTTTGAGAATTTCAATAGGTTCCATGCAGTCACCGGCAGAGAGGAATTTCATGTATTTATCAACCATTGGCTGACCTTCCTGCAAAATCTTATTAGCTATGCAAATTGCACTGATAAGACCTGTGGAGTATTTATATACATAAAACGGTGTGTAGAAGTGAGGAATTCTTGCCCATTCAATAGCAATGTCTTCGTCGCTTACTACATATGGACCATAGTATTGTTTGTTGAGTTCATAGTATTTGTCGCTGAGGCTCTTGCTTGTGAGAGGTTCACCATTTTCTTCCATAGCATGAGCAATTTGTTCAAATTCTGCAAACATGGACTGACGGAAAATTGTTGTTCTGAACATATCAACATAGTGAGCCAAAAGCATCTTCTTCATATTTTCGTCCTTTGTTGTAGAAAGGAGATATTTAAGAAGGAGAACTTCGTTAGTTGTGGAAGCTATTTCAGCAAGGAAAATCTTGTAGCTTGCTTTTTCATAGCATTGTGTACTGTTGGATTTATAGGAGTGCATAGCATGACCCAGTTCATGAGCCAATGTGAATACATTGTCAAGGTTTTCCTGATAGTTCAAAAGAACATATGGATGACGGCCGTATGCACCGCTGCTGTAGGCACCGCTTCTCTTTCCAGGGGTTTCGTAAACATCACACCATCTGTCGGCAAATGCTGTTTTAAGAAGATTTTGATAATCTTCTCCCAAAGGAGCCAAAGCTTTGATAACCAGTTCCTCAGCTTCTTCTATGCTCATCTTTACTTCGCAGTTGTCAACAATGGAAGTGTGCATATCCCACATATGAAGTTCATCATATCCCATAACATCACGGCGAAGTTTCATATAGTCGTGCATAATGGGGTTATATGTATGAATTGCATTAATAAGGTTATCATATACAGATTTTGGAACTTCCTCGTTTTCCAAAGCTTTTTCCAAACAGCTGTTGTATTTTCTTGCTTTGGCATAGAACCAGTCTTTCTTAACATTTCCGCTGTAGGTAGCTGCGATTGTGTTAAGGTTATCTCTAAATACCTGATAGTAAGCTTTAAATGCTTTTTCACGGAGATTTCTGTCATTTCCTGCCAGAATAAGACCGTATGCACCATGAGTTACTGTATATTCTTTGCCGTTTTCATCTTTAACTGTAGGGAATTTGATGTCAGCATTGTTAATCATCTTAAAGATGTTGGAGTATCTGCCCAAAGCTCCTCCTGCCATAGCCATAAGTTCTTCTTCCTTTTCGGAGAGAACATGAGCCTTTGTCTTTTTAATGCCGTCTAACATTCTTGTGTAGTTTTCAAAATCTTTGTCAGCAATGTAAGCATCTAATTGTTCATTGGAAAGTGAAGTAAATTCAGGTTCAATGTAGGAAGCATAAGTGCTGTAATTGTTGAGAAGGAAAGAAATTCTGTCTACAAGAGCGGAATTTTCTGTATCTCTTGTGTCCAGGTCAGAAATTCTTGATGCATAGTCATAGAGCTTTTCAATTCTTTTTTCAAGTTCAAAGAAAACTTTGAGAAGAGCCAAAGCATTATCTCTGTCAGCAAGCTTACCCTTGTAGTCGCTGATTGCCTTAATGTCTTCGGAAAGCTTGTTGTATTCTTCATCCCAAGCTTCTTTAGATGGAAAAACCAGCGTTAAATCCCAGGTGTATTTTTCGGGAATGTCTTTTCTGTCTGTGTAATTCATTGTAAATTCCTCCATACATTAATTTTTTATATCTATTTAAAATTAAATAGCTTTGTTATTTCCGGCTCCAAGCCGTATTGGCAGCAGATGTCATTTATTTCTTTCATATATATGTCAGTATTCTTATTTTTATCCCGTTTTATAGCTTTTATAAGAATATTCTTAGGTGAATGGGTCATATCTATAAACTCCAAAACCTGAGTATCATATCCCATAATTTCCAAAGCATTGGCTCTTATGGCATCTGTAGCAAGAGCGGAAAATCTTTCCTTTATAAGACCGTATCTGCCCATAATACCACTGCTGCTTTTCATTTGAGAATTTAGCTGATGCTGGCAACATGGCACTGAAAGAATAATTTCGCTTTTCATATTTACTGCATGGTAAATTGCCAGGTCAGTGGCAATATCACAGGCGTGAAGGGATATTACCATATTTACTTTTTCCGTAGGTTTATAGTTTGCAATATCTCCCGCTGTAAAATGCAGATTTTCATATCCGTATTTTTGGGCGGTTTTGTTGCAGTTTTCCACTACATCGGCTTTTAAATCCATGCCCATGATATGGGTTTCTATTTTCAGAACTTCTGTCAGATAGTAGTAAACGATAAAAGTGAGATAACTTTTTCCGCAGCCAAAATCCACAATATTAATTTTTTTATAACCTCGGTCTTTTACACAGTCGTCAATAAATTCGGTAAACCGGTTTATCTGTCTGTATTTGTCATACATACTTTTGACGATTTTGCCGTCTTTGGTAAATACACCTAAGTCTACCAAAGGGGGAATATTTTCTCCTTCTTTTAAAAGATAGGATTTTTCACGGTTGTGGCTTTTGACCTGGGCGGTTTCAGAGGTTTTGTGTCGGTTTTGCAGAATTTTGCCTTTTTTGCTGATTTTAACGCTGTATTTATAGCCCTCAGCCACATATTCCAGCTGTTTAAAATCAGCGAAAAGTTTTTCTATTTCCTCGGAAATACGATTTAATTCCACATTTTCGTGGAAAGCCTGTTTTTCCGTAAATTTTTCGATTTGATAACAAATATTATTTTTTATGTGAGTTAAATTTACTTTGCATTTTTTATATGTTTGTTCTTTGGAAACAGGACAGGAAAAAATTCCCTTTGACGCCTTTCCCTCAGAAAATGCTTTTGTAACTTGGACTAAATTTTCCATAAATTTCTCCTTTAGGTAACATACCATGGTAATTATAACTCATGCCTATATTAAACACAAGGAAGTTTTTAAGGATAACATTTTATTTGTAATATAGCATAAAATATGATATACTTTATCGTAAATTAGTACTAGAAAAGAAAAGAGGTAATACATGAAAACACTATATGTTTCCGATTTGGACGGTACTTTGCTCACATCCGAAAAAAATATTTCGGAGTACTCTCTTGAAACAATAAATAAAGCTGTAGAAAAGGGAGCGCTTTTTTCGGTGGCTACAGCCAGAAGTTTTGTTTCCGCTCACAGACTTACCAAGGGACTTAATATAAATGCACCAATGGTACTTATGAACGGTGTGTTTATATATGACAAACAAAATGACAAGTTTTTAAAATATGAAAAAATTGAAAAGGAAAGTATTCATTACATAGTAAATATTTTTGACAAATATGAAAAAGGCGGAAGAATGTTCGCTTTTGACGGCAAAAAACTGATTGTATATACAGTGGGAGATAATCTGCGCAATTTTGCCGAGGAAGAGGACTTGGAAAATGAATACAGAAAAATTGTTTATGTAGATGATTTTATTTCCCATTGTGATGATTATCCTGTGGTAAGTTTTGTTCTTATAGACAGTTTTGAGAATTTAAAGGATATTTTTTCCGATATAAGATATAATCCTGCCATTTCACCATGTTTTTATCAGGATATTTATCACCCGGAAAATTATTGGCTGGAAATTTACAGCAAAAATGTAAATAAAGCCACTGCTGTAGAGTATGTAAAAGAATATCTGAAGGTAGACAGACTGACAGTTTTCGGCGATAATATCAACGATTTGCCCATGCTGGAAAAAGCTGATAACGGAGTGTGTGTATATAATGGGGTTTCTGTTGCCAAAAAGAAAGCAAATACCCTGCTTTCTCTTACAAATGATGAGGATGCTGTGGCAAAATATATAGGTAAACTGTTTGAGGTGAAATAAATTGAATAAAGAACTTTTTGATGTTTTAGAGGCCAAAGAACAACGGTGGAACAAAAGACTACAACTGAGTAAAACAGAAAATAGTACAGTGATTTCCATAAGTATGTGTGTTCCCCTTAAATATCGCACAAATGAAAAATGCAAAGATATTTTTTACGGAATTTGCAGGCTTTATGAAAATTACACTGCCAAAAAAGGACTGCACCTTATGTTTAAAGGGAAAATTGACGGAGCAGACGGTCCTACGGTATTTTATACTGCCGCAGAGGATGCAGTTAGTGTAAAGAAAATCTCAGTGGAATTTGAAAGCTTAAAAAAACCTTTCAGAATGACAGATATTGATATTATGAATAATAACTCAGAGCCTGTGGGCAGAGAAAGCATAGGTTTTGCTCCAAGAAAATGTTTCATTTGTAAAAATGATTCCGCTGTATGTGTAAAAGCCAAAACTCATACACAAGAAGAACTGGAAACCTGTATAAAAGCATTTTTTTGTGAGGCTTATGAAATTATTAAATAAAATTTAATAAAAAACCTTGACAATATAAAAACCATGTGCTATAATTGCAAATGTTCTGATACAGAACTCACGGTAAAATCAGCAGGATAAAAAAGTCTTGACAAAAAGTTTTGCTTGTGATATACTAAAAAGGTAATATGCCGGTGTAGCTCAGTTGGTAGAGCAGCTGATTTGTAATCAGCAGGTCAGGGGTTCGAGTCCGTTCACCGGCTCCAGTAAACAGGAAGAAATTCCTGTTTTAATATGGGGGAGCTTTCCCGAGCGGCCAAAGGGGGCAGACTGTAAATCTGTTGCTTTTCAGCTTCGATGGTTCGAATCCATCAGCTCCCACCAGAGAAAGAACATCGGCAATAGCCGGTGTTTTTTATTTTCCTTGACTTTTATATAGGTTGGTGGTATTATATTACTGTTATTTCGAGATGTGGCTCAGTTTGGTAGAGCGCTACGTTCGGGACGTAGAGGCCGTGGGTTCGAATCCCGTCATCTCGACCATGACGAGTGTTCTTATAGCATTTGAAAAGCTGTAAGATCACTCGTCTTTTTGTATAGAGAAAAGCGTCAACCTTGATTTTTCAAAACCACTGCTGAGATATGTAGAATGAGTACATGAAAGCAACCTGTATGATAATATTTTTCTTTTACCCGTGGGGTGGGCAGGTTGATGTAGGGTGTTATAAAATAAAAAGAAGAACGACAACCACAAGGCTGACATAAATTGAGCCAGTCCCCCTTTTGGAATAATCATTATCACCTGCAATATGCTTAATGACCTAGAAATTAAAACCGATTGATTAAACAGCAGTTACTCATATATAGATAAATTCACAAATTCAACATTGAATAAAATGTAATATATGCTATACTTTAATTTAGTGTAGCATTAACTTTCTATCAGGAGGTTGTCTAAATGAAATTTACTAAACAACAGATTATAAAAATTGCAATAGAAGTCAATAAGGGACAATTCGGCTAATAAAAGAGGAAAATTCAATATGATTTGTTTAAAATCTATAATTTACCAGAAATAAACTGAATACAGATAAAAGAGCCGTTGCCAATCGTGCAGTCAGTCTAAAGCATAAATGGTATATGGTAAGAAGGGATAACCCTGCTTATACCAAAAGCAATTTACTGAGTGCAACACTGAAAGCTGATTCTATGAAGAACTCCAAAGCAGTAGTGGGAAAAGCCTTATATAAGTGGTTGCCGAAGGAATTGTCTAATTTAAGAATGAGATACATTTTGCACAATTTTGGAGCAGCTTTATTTCCATTTCAGGCTGAAAAGCGAAGCGGATTTCCGCATCTGTATGAGATACTGAATCATGAGGAGGAATATCTTTATGAAAAAACCTAAAATCGGCCAAATAGGGCATTATCTGAGCACACAAAAAAGTGTTTTGGCTATTGTCACACTGTCCGGTATTGTTTATAATGTGGGAATGACTGCCGGTCCCTGGTTTGAAGGTAAGCTGGCTCAGTGCTTACATGATATTGTTGTCAATAAAAAAGAGTTTAAGGATATGGTTTATCTTGCACTGATCTATACGGCAGTAATTTTGTCAGTGCAAATTATGCGCTATATAAAACGCTTATATGTTAGAAAATTTGCAAACCATATTAATCGTGATATGAAAAAAGATCTATATCACTGCATGGTATACAAAAGCAAAGAGGAACTGGAGCAGGAAGGTGTTGGTTCCCTGATGACCAAGGCTATTGCCGATGTAGATGCTTGTGTGGAAGGTATTCGCAAATTTACCACTGAAGTCTTTGATACGGGTGTGGTAATGATTGCATATTTTGTAATGCTTATAAGTTATGACTGGCGTCTTACAATTCTTTCCATGATTTTTCCTCCAATCGCATACTATATTGCAAACCGACTTAAAAAAACTGTGACTCAAAGTGTGAAAGAATATAAAGTCAGTGCCGGACTGCTAAATGAATCCACCTATGACCGGATAGGCAATGCACTCACATACCGGATTTACGGTCAGGAAACAAACCGTAACCTTATATATGAAAAATGTCTGATGGATTATGAGGCTAAGGCTGTTCGGGCAAATATTTGGGAAAATGTCATGCAACCGATTTATCTTGTAATATCAATGGCAGGCTGTTTGTGTATTCTTTGGTTTGGTGGGAAAAATGTATTGGGGCAGGGCTGGACACAGTGGGATATTGCCGCATTTGTAACCTATCTATCCTGTTTTACAAAACTGGCTTCTAAAACCTCCAAAGCTGCAAAGCTGTTTAATTCTGTACAGAAAGCATCTGTTTCATGGAAACGCATTCAGCCATTTTTAACCATGAACAGCCCTGTCAAAAAGGAAGGTCAAACAAAGGATGTCCAAATGGTACCCGAACAAAAAATGATTAGTCTTGATCATGTATCATTCCATTATGAGGGCTGTGAGGATCTTTTTTCTGATGTATCTTTTTCAGCAAATTCAGGCGAGATTATTGGCATCACCGGTCCTATTGCTTGTGGTAAAACCACTCTTGGAAAACTGTTTTTGGGTGAGCTGCCCTATAGTGGAGAGATTAATATAAATGGTAACATTGTCTATATGGGGCACAAATCGGAATTGATTAGCGGAACTATTGAGGAAAACATTCTGCTTGGGGATAGTGGAGATGTGTGGGAAGCACTTTCCTGGGTGGAGATGGACGATGAAGTAAAACAGTTGCCAAATGGAATACATACCCGAATAGGTAATGGTGGTATTATGCTTTCCGGTGGGCAGCAGGCACGCATCGTATTGGCCAGAACATTATGGCACCGCAAAGAAGTTCTGATTTTAGATGATCCCTTTTCTGCTTTGGATATACAAACAGAACAAAAAATTTTTACAACACTTCAAAGGCTTGCAAAAGATTGCACCGTGCTATTGTTCTCCCATCGTCTTTCTCTATTTCCACAAATGACACAGGTGATTTGGATGGAAAACGGACTGCTTTCAGTATCTGATCATGAAACACTTCTGCATGAGAATCCGGAATATGCCAACCTGTATTATATGCAAACACAAGAAAGCAGGATACAACAAGGAGGTAATGGAGATGATACATAATATAGTTATGAAAGCTGCAAAAGAAACCATATCCCATCATGTCAAACTAACAGTTTTTTTGGTTTTTACCGTTATCGGCAGCATTACAGCAGGGTTAATTCCACCACTGGTTTTAGAGTGGATTATCAACACCTTAACGGAGCAAAGAAATCTTTCGCTGATGGCAATTATCCTTTACTTTGTCATTCTTTCCATATCCGGAGTTTTGGATGCAGGTAAAGAAAGTCTGATTACAGTGTTCGGACAAAAGGTAACACACCAAATAAGAAGCATTATGTGTGAAAAATTAAACTTACTGCCTGCTGACTACTACACAAGACAGGACACCGGTACAACAGTTTCCCGATTTGTGGGTGATGTGGATACAATAGAAACCCTGTTTACTTCCGGAATTATCAGTATGGTGGCAGATGCTTGTCGAATTTTCAGCATTTTAGCCATTATCTTTGTGAAAAGTCCGGGACTTGGAATACTGATGGTTTTGGTTCTTCCGTTGCTTTATCTGCTCACACGTTCTTTTCAAAAGCGAATGCTGGCAGCACAACTGAATAATCGACAGGCAGTTGGTCGAGCAAATAATCATATTCCAGATACTCTGCACAGTATTCAAACACTTCATAACCTGCACAAAGAAGAATATATGGAAAAGCGCTATGAAACATATATAGAGGAAGGGTTTTGTGCAGTCAATCGTTCTAACTTTTATGATGCAATCTATTCCCCTATTATTATCACCGTAAGCACACTTTTGGTAGCTGTTATGATGATTCTATCTGCCAAAGGTGGGTGGTTTATGGACTTTTTCGGTATGACTGTGGGAACATCTGTTGCCATCATTTCCTATGTGGGTAAAATATTTGAACCACTGGAAAGCATCGGTATGGAAATTCAGAACATTCAGTCTGCTTCTGCGGGAATACAGCGAATTAATGCATTTTTAAGCGAACAGGAAAAAGAAGCTTTTACAAAAATATCTTACAAAGAAACACAGGATTCACCGGCGATTCTCTTGCAAAACCTGCATTTTGGATATGAAGCTGACAAAGAGATTTTGGAGGGTCTTACTTTAACAGTTAATCCGGGAGAGCATATAACTCTAATAGGAAGAACCGGTGCAGGAAAAAGCACAGTATTTAAGCTGCTGATGGGTCTGTATGAACCATGGGAAGGCACAGTTGAGATTTATGGGAAAAGCGCAAGTTGTATTCAGGAAAATGAGAGAAGAAAGCTGTTTGGTTATGTGGAACAATCATTTCAGTCTGTGCCCGGAAGCGTTCTGGACCAGATTACATTGGGAGATCCAACTATCAGTCTAGAGCAGGTTATAAACGCATTGAGTATTGTAGATTTGTGGAATACTATAAAAGAATTTCCTAAGGGTTTGGATACGCTTTACCAGGATTCGCTGTTTTCGAAGGGGCAGATTCAACTGTTGTCTATAGCCAGAGCAATTGTATCCGATCCTAAAATCCTTTTACTGGATGAAATTACTGCAAATTTGGATTCTGAAACTGAACAACGTATTTTGGAAGCTTTACAGGCTGCGTCATGCAATCGTACAATGTTATCCATATCTCACCGTCTGTATGAATACAGCAAAGGCAAATATGTTACTATTTCATAATAAGCTAAAGAGAGCCAAACAATCTTCAGATTATTAACCAACTCACAAATACTGTCTATTTATACCTGCATATTTGGGCAAGTCCTTTGGTTTAATTTCAATTCTCCGGCAAAGGCAGTATGAGAGAAAGAAGGCTCTACACTTTCAGCGACAAAAAAGTGTTTTTAGATGGTGCTTTGCAATCACCATATAGTTACGGATTTTATTAATGTAAGATAATGGCAAGAAGCTTCCTTCAGAGGTCTGGTAAAGAGTTCACTTTTTGGGAAAATTCCACTCTGTACCGCCGAATACAAGATAATAAATCACCTGTGCCCTTTTTCTACCAGTCAGCACATGAAAAAAAGGAGGCTTTTTGTGCCTAAACTGTTATTTAGTATGGGTTTTAAAATTGTGGTTGCTTAAAAACAGACACTCTGAAACGGGGTATATACAAGATAATTTTCTGCTCGAATTTAAATAAACCATTGATATTACTGTTTTTTTAAAAGTTATGTATCACCACTTGTATCAATGAGTAACCTCGGACACTCAGATGTGTTTGTGGTATTTTTATTAAAAAAATCTCCCCTCATATTTAAAGCTAAAAAATAGCATATAATATGTGGGGAGATTTTGCATTTTTTAACCTACCAAATTGCTTATATCTGTGGCAATAGTTCCCATACCCTTGAGGGCTCTTCCGGTGGTTTTCTTTAATTTTTTAATTTTAGATTTCATGGGGTTTCTATGAGTTGCCATATAGGCGGCTCCTCCCACAGCCATAGTGGCTGCAAGTCCCAATGCTACAGCTTCCATGGATTTTTCTGACATCATATAATTCACATCCCCTATATAAAATTTAAGCATTAGCTCAATATTTATTTTATCCTTTTCATGTGATATATTTCATGTATAATTATGGAATAACAATTTTAAAAAGAAAAATATTTTAATATGGGAAATATAATTTAATTGTTATTTAAAAAAAATAATGATATAATGTACTCTGTAATATAAAGAAAATAAAAGGAGGGATAAAATCTGATTAAAAAAATTTCTGCTTTTATATTGAGCTTTATTTTAATAACAGGACTTTCCGGATGCAGTAAAAGCATATCAGAATTGGAGCAAGGTTTTATAAAAACTTCCATAAAAATAGCATATTTAGATACTGAAGACAAGGAAACCGTAAAAGCACTGGATATATTTTCAAAAAAACTGTCGGAATCCAACGGAAATTTTATTGCAGAGTATAGCTGTGAAGAAAATCCAATAAAAGAAATGAAAAACGGAAACAGCCAAATTGCCATAATTGACAGTGAGATGCTTAAAAAATACGGAAATGAATTTGCTTTTTTTACCACACCCTTTTATTTTTTAGGAGCCGAACAGTCTACAATGACACTTAATTCGGAAAAATTTTATGATATATATGAAAAATATTTTGAAAAAAACTTAAATTGCAAATTATTAGGCTCTGTTTTCCTTAGTGCGGATTTTATGGTTTTTACCAAAGGAGATCTAAAGGATTTGAGAAACGAAAATCTAAAAACTCCAATAATAGCTTCCGATGAAAATATAATGAGAAGTTTTTTTGAAAAAAACAATATCAAAGTTTATAACAACGAAAATTATGCAGGTCAAAATGAATATGGAGAAATATATATAAAAAGCAAGAATGAATTGTTTGAGGATTTTTTAAGCGGACAAACTATTTATATTCCTGAAAATCCTTTTAGAGTGAACACTCAATGGATTTTGATTAATAATGATTATTGGAACAGTTTATCCCAAAATCAGCAATATGAATTAAAAAACTGCATTTCATACTTTTGCGGAACTGCCGAAACAGAAAGATTGGAAGAATACAATAATTTAAATTTTGAACTTAGCAAAAAAAATATAAATGCAGTATCTACATATTGCGGAGAAATACGATTACAGTGCCATTCATTTGTAAAATCAAATCTAGAAAATATAGATATTAATTTATATAATGAAGTTTTAAATATTATATCATAGGAGAATAAAATGACAAATAAAGAGATATTTGATTTGGTTTCCGATATAGGAGTGGAAATGTTAAAAAATGGCGGTGAAATTCCGAGAGCTGTAATGACTATGGAACAAATCGGAAAAAGATATGGAATAAAAGATTATGATGTATATATAATTGCAAACGGAATTTTTGCAACAGGTACTATGGGAGAAGAATCCTATTACAGCAAAATACGAAATGTGCCTATATCCGGAACCTGTCTTTGCAAAGTGGAAGCCATAAATGATCTTTCCAGAAAAGTAGCTGAAGGGAAAACCACACCGGAAGAAGCAAAGGAAAGATTGGAAAATATAAAAAAATGGCAGGAATATCCGCCTTTAATAACAACTCTAAGTATGGGGATAGGAAGCGGAGGTTTTTGTTATCTTTTTAAGGGTACTCTTTTGGATTGTGCTGTAGTAGTTTTGGCGGCAACTTTGCTGGGATTTTTTATGATGTATATGGATAAAAAATTTACACTGACAAAAATTATCAAAAACATAATTTTAAGTATGTTTGTAGCCTGTGTATGCTGTATATTTAAACTTATTGGATTGGGCGATAATTTGGGCAGTATGGTAATAGCCTCCATGATGCCTTTAGTTCCCGGTATACCCTTTACAAATGCAGTCAGGGATTTTCTGCATGATGACTATTTGTCCGGGGTTATAAGACTTGCGGACGCTGCTATTGTAGGAATATCCACAGGCTGTGGAGTGGGAATTACGGTTATAGCTTTTAATATGCTTACTAACGGAGGGATAATGCTGTAATGGAAAGACTGTTGGAGGTTATTTTTGCATTTATAGGAACTGTTGGATTTGGTGTGCTTTTCGGAGTTGCAAAAAAACATCTTATTCATTGCGGAATTACCGGAGGAATCGGCTGGTTTATATATCTCATTACACTTTATTTTTCTAAAAGTTCCTATATAGCTACTTTAGTTTCAGCTTTTGCAATTACAAGAGTTTCACGATATCTTTCGATAAAAAGAAAAACTCCGGCTACAGTGTTTTTGCTGGCAGGAATATTTACTTTGGTACCGGGAGCAGGTGTTTATTATACAGCCTATTATTTATTTTTAAACCAAACAGCTTTGGGCTATGATTATTTTATGAGTACTCTTAAAGTGGCACTTGCTATTTCTATAGGAATTGTTTTGGGATACGCATTTAAGGAAGATGCAATAGGCACAATAAAAAACAAAATAGCAAGAAAAGAAAATTGATACAGTGGGACAATATTGGTAAAAAATACATTATTCAGCAAAATATTTACTATTTGTAATTATAGCTGTTGAAAACTCAGGGGAAAGAGTTGAAAATTTGTGAACAAAATTTTAAAAACTACTGATACAGCCAAATAACTGTGAAAAAACTCGTGGAATGAGTTTATAACTTTAAGTATAATTAAAACAGGATATTTATAAAATTATATTTTTCAAGGAGAATTATTTATAATGAGTAATAATAGAAAAATAAGAAGAACCAAAAAACAAAACCTATTTCCCCAGTTTTGTTTGGTTACTCTTATGTGTCTGCTTATTTCGGGTGGAATAGCCTATGGCTGGCAGAGCATAGAAGATAAAATAAACGAAAATGAGGAACAACCCTATTCACCTTCGGAGCACAGTTCAGCGCAATCCACCAGTGAAAGCAGGGATTTAACGGAAAATCAAAGTCAAAGCTCTGAAAAACCGGAATCAAATTCACAAAATTCGGAAGATACACAATCCAGTGAAAGTTCTACAGAAAAACCCGAACAGAAAAAATACGGATTGCTGGGTGAAACAGAAAGAGTAAGAAGTAATTATTTTGATGATGCCGTATTTATAGGAGATTCAATTACTACCGGTATTTCTCTTTATGATATAATGCCCAATGCAGATGTACTGGCTCATACAGGAATTAATCTTCAGACTATTTTGACGGCAGAAGTTATAAAAGACGGAGATAATGAGAAAAAGCTTACTGTTTTACAGGCTTTGGAAAAAACCGATGCCAATAAAGTATATATAATGCTGGGAGCTAACGGTCTTGCTTTTTTGGGTGCTGAGGAAACTGTAAAGTATTATAGTATATTTATAGATGAATTATTAAAAACCAAACCAAATGCAATTATCTATGTACAGTCAATATTCCCTATACATGAAGAAAAATTCTCACAAAGATATAAGGGAAACCTGACAAATAAAGTTATTGATGAAACCAACGAACTTTTGATGAAAATGTGTGAGGAAAAAGAAATTTATTATATAAATCCCGGTGAGGTGTTTAAAGACGAAAACGGTGGTCTTATGTCAGATGTTACACCGGACGGCTTACACTTTAATTCCGAGTATTATACCAAATGGATGGATTATTTAAAAACCCATGCAATTACAAACAAATAAAGGAGAAAGAAAAAATGAAAAAATTAATTACAATTATGATGGCAGCAGTTATGACATTAGGACTTTTGACAGGCTGCGGAAATGAAAGCAGTAATTCCGATAAGGAAATTTCAGTTTCCGAAACTGCGGAAAAGGTGCTAAAATCCACAACAGTTATAGCAGAATTGGTAGAAGCTACCGACAATAATATTGATATTATATATTCGGGATATAATGCCGAATATGTGGCTGAGTACAAAGTGTATACCTGTGCCTCCAGAGCAACCTGTGAAGAAGTAGCTTTATTTAAGGCAAAAGATGATGAATCCGTGGATAAAGTTAAAGAAATGGTTTTGCAAAGAGTAAATGATTTGATTGAAGAAACAGAAAATTACAACCCTGCGGAAATGCCCAAATTGGAAAGTCCACTTGTTTTGGTAAAAGACAGATATGTACTTTTGGTATTGGCAGATGATACTGCCCCTGCTGAAAAAGCATTCAGAGAATCATTTAAGTAAAAATAAAAAAGGGAGGCGGATGTTTTGGTAGTTGAGTGCGTTGCGGTAATAATTATTATTGCTCTTACGGGATACAGCTATTTAAGGGCTAAAAGACCCAATATAGCACTGTCTATATTTCCATTGGCTTTTGTACCGGTTATGTATTTAATTGGTATTCCTTTGTCAAAATTTTTAAATAAAATGTGGGAAGTTCCTGTAGCAGCAACCATAATTTTTTGCATATTGGTGGGATCAGTATCTGCTTGTTGCATTTTCGGATATTTTTCTACAAAACTCCGCAAAAAAACATCAAAGATGTTCTTCAATGTTTGCTGCAGTGGCTTTACCGTAATTTTTGCCTGGCTTATCATTATGAAAATAGTGTAGTTTAAATAATATTAAAAGTAAAAAGCCTCGAAACAAATTAATGTTTTGAGGCTTTTGGGATTTATAAATCATTTTCTGTTTCATTAGATGGGATACCCCAACCGCTGACATTTCCTCGAATCATAGCTCCGAAAATCCGGTTTTTTATACCCGGATGCTCTTTTTCTAATTGGTAGAGATAATCCTTTGTCCACTGTCTTTCGGTGGCACCGTCAATGGGACAGGGGTTTTTAACTACAGGAATATCCAGTTTTCTGACAGCTTTTTTAATTTCGGTTTCCGGGCATAGACAGAGAGGTCTGATTACAGTGATATCTTTTCTGGAAAGATATGTTACAGGAGAGAAACAGCCTATTCTGCCTTCGTTAAACAAATTCATAATAAAAGTTTCCAAAGCATCATCAGAGTGATGTCCCAGAGCCAGCTTGTTGCAATTATGTTCTTTGGCACAATCATGGAGAGCTCCTCGTCTCATTCTGGCACAAAGGCTGCAGGGATTGGTTTCTTTTCTTATATCAAATACAATTTGTCCTATATCGGTGCGTTGTATTATATGTTCCACACCGTTTTCATTTAGATATTTTGTGATAACGGAATAGTCTGTTTGGGTTTTGTTAAAGCATGGGTCTAAAGTGATTGCCAAAACCTGAAAGTCAATACCTATAAATTTGCTGACTTTTTGCAGTGCTGCTGCCATTATGACAGAGTCTTTTCCGCCACTTACACCTACGGCAATTTTATCTTTGTTTTCTATCATATTATATTGGGTAATTCCCCGTCTTATATATCCCAGTATTTTTTGCATTTTTACTCCTTTTCAATTAATAATAATATTATGATTATATTTTATACGGATAAACACATATATGCAAGAGTTAATTTGTAAAAAGAGTGAACACACCGAAAAATTTACCATAAATATTTTACTTTTAATAAAATATCTGATATACTGATAAATACTAAAAAAGAATATTTATGAGAAAATTTTATAAATCGGAAAGGTGGATATAAATTGAATAAATACAGCAAACTGCTGATGAACACAATTATTTTTGGCATAGCTACTTTTAGTTCAAAGTTGATGGTATTTTTGCTTATGCCTCTTTACACAAGACTGCTGACTCCTGAAGATTATGGTATAATGGATATTATAGTAAACACCTGTAACCTACTTATACCTATTATTTTCGTCAGTATACATGAAGCAGTTATCAGATATGCACTGGATAAATCAGTGCAGAAATCAGATGTTTTAACGGTGGGATTATCCACCTGTTTTAAAGGTTTTTTGGTTTTTCTGCCATTTAGCTTTTTGTTTAAACTTAGTGAATCTCTAGGGGATTATACATTTTTAATTTATATGTATGTTGTGTCAGCTTGTCTTCGAGCAGTGTGCAGTCAATTTACCAGAGGTATCGGATATATAAAATTATACGCATGGGACGGAATAATTGCCACATTTACAGTGGTTATATTTAATCTTATATTTATGTTAGGTTTTAAAATGGGAGTAAAAGGCTATATTCTCTCAGTAATCTTATCTAATTTTATATCTGTTTTATTCCTTGCCATAACGGGTAAACTGGGAAGATTTATGAATTTTGGAGGCACTTCGGCAAAACTCAGAAGACAAATGATAAGATATTCTCTGCCCCTTATTCCAACTACTGTTTTTTGGTGGGTCATGAATGTGTCGGACAGATATATTGTAAACGCTTTTCAAGGTCCTTATGATACGGGTATATATTCTGCAGCTTATAAAATACCCACAATTATTACTTTGCTTTCTACTGTGTTTACACAGGCCTGGCAGTTATCCGCTGTCAGCGAATACGAAAATGAAGGTAAAGAAAAGTTTTATTCTAAAATATTTGGATTTTTGCAGGCAGTTATTTTTCCTGTGGCGTCGGGAATTATTATGCTGGTAAAGCCTTTTACCATGCTTTTGGTAGCTGAGCCTTATTATGATGCTTATAGCTATACCCCTGTACTTATATGTGCGGTTGTCTTTAGCTGTTTTGCAACATTTTACAGCAGTTTTTATATGGCATCAAAAAACAATGATATGTCATTGGTAACCACTTTGATAGGTGCCATTATGAATATTATATTAAACTTTGTGTTTATACCTAAATGGGGTCCCCAAGGTGCAGCTATTGCTACACTTATCAGTTATTTTACTGTATTTATTATACGGGCTGTAGATACCAAGCGATTTGTTAAAATGAGGATAGATATAAATAATATGGCACTTAATTTAGTTGCTATAGGATTACAGGTAACAGCAAGTATACTTAGCGTAAAAAACAACTGGCTGGTTCAGATTCTGCTGTGTATTTTTGTTATAATGCTGAATTTTAAAACTTTGGTATACGCATTGATAAGCTTTATTGAAATGAAGAGAAGAAAGGGTAAATAAAAATGAAAAATTTGCTTATATTGTTTGTTATTTCCATGATTCCTGTTGTAGAATTAAGAGGTGCTATTCCTACAGGTGTTGCTATGAATATACCTTTTTGGCTAAATTATATTGTATGCGTACTGGGCAATATAGTTTTGGTTCCCATACTTATTATGTTTTCAAGACAGGTACTTAACTGGTGTGCAAAGCTTCCCAAGGTGGGATTTGTTTTTCAAAAAATAATTGATATAGGAAATAAAAAAATAGAGAAAATCGGAAAATATGAACTTTTGGGAATATATCTTTTTGTTGCAATTCCTTTGCCCGGCACCGGAGCATGGACAGGTGCATTGATTTCAGCTTTGCTTCAGATAAAAACCTGGAAAGCTTTTATAGCTATTACACTTGGAGTTATGACAGCAGGAATAATCATGGGAATAGTCAGTTTTGGATTGTTTGGAATTTTTGCAGCATAAAATAAGGAGATATACATGGGTGAAATACAAGAAAATAAAATGGGTACAGAGCCCATAGGAAAGTTACTTTTGAAAATGAGTTTACCAACAATTTTTTCAATGCTGATAAATTCACTTTATAATGTAGTTGATGGTATATTTGTAGCAAAAATCGGTGAAAAAGCTTTGACAGCGGTTTCTTTGGCACTGCCTCTTCAATTTTTGATAATATCCTTTTCCGTAGGTACAGGAATAGGTGTAAATTCTTTAATATCACGAAAATTGGGTGAAAAAGATCAGGAAGGTGTGGACAGTGCTGCCACTCATGGTTTTTTTCTGGGAATAGTAAATTATCTTATATTTTTTCTGCTGGGTATGTTTTTTACCAAACCTTTCTTCAAAATGTTTACCTCTGACCCGGAAGTTTTTAAATACGGTGTGGATTATACATCTATAGTTTTGTTATTTTCCTTTGGCGTTATTATGTCCATAAGCTGTGAAAAAACCATACAGGGCACAGGAAATATGAATTATCCCATGGTTTTTCAGCTTATCGGAGCTGTGGCAAATCTGATATTGGATCCGATTTTAATTTTTGGAATGTTTGGTATTCCGGCAATGGGAGTAAAAGGTGCGGCTATAGCAACAGTGATGGGACAGATTATGTCCATGATTTATGCAATTTTTATAATTACCACCAAGAACTTTGGCTTTCATCTCAATTTAAAAAATTTCAGATTTAAAAAAGATACAGTAAAACAAATTTATCAAGTGGGATTACCGTCCATAGTAATGCAGTCAATTTCATCTTTTTTGACTATTGCATTAAACTCCATATTAATTGCTTTTTCCGATACGGCAGTGTCTGTTTACGGAATTTACAGCAAACTGCAGTCCTTTGTATTTATGCCTATATTTGGATTAAATCAAGGACTTATGCCTTTGTTTGGATATAATTTCGGAGCCGGAAATAAAAAGCGTCTTATTGATACTTTGAAAATGGGAATGGGCATTGCCTGCATGATAATGCTTGTAGGAACAGCGGGATTTTGGATTTTTGCTGACAAACTGCTGCTTATGTTCAGTGCTACCGAAGAAATGCTGGTAGTGGGCATACCTGCTTTGAGAATAATATCAAGCTGTTTTGTTTTAGCGGGAGTGGGAATTATCAGTGCCACATTGTTCCAAGCATTGGGAAACGGAAGTATGAGCCTTTTTGTTTCTCTTATAAGACAGCTTATACTGATTTTGCCTTTAGCTTATTTTGGAGCTAAAATGTTCGGTGTTTCCGCAGTTTGGTATGCTTTTCCTATATCTGAAGGTGTTGCTATGGTAATAAGTTTACTTATGGTAGCTAAAATTTATAAAACAAAAATAAAAAGTATATAAGGAGATTTTATTATGAATAAATTATATTGGGAACCTGCAACAATGCTTTCACCTTTGCCACCTGTAATGGTATCCTGCGGCAATATGGAAAAATCAAATATTATTACAATAGCATGGACAGGAATTATAAACAGTGATCCTGCCATGACCTATGTGTCAATCCGCCCTGAAAGATATTCTTATGATATGGTTAAGGAAAGCCGCGAATTTGTGATAAACCTTACTACTAAGGATTTAGTTCCCGCCTGTGATTGGTGCGGAGTAAAAAGCGGAAGAAATTTTGATAAATTCAAAGAAACAGGTCTTACTCCCGTAAAAGGTAAAAGAGTGGACGCTCCTATTATTGAGGAAAGTCCAATAAATATTGAATGTAAAGTTAAAGATATAGTTCATTTGGGCAGTCATGATATGTTTGTAGCAGAAATTGTGGGAATTAATGTGGACAGCGCCATTGTTGATGAAAACAACAAGCTTTGTTTGGATAAAGCTGGTTTGGTTTCCTATGCCCACGGAACATATTATACATTGGGAAGAAGTCTTGGCACTTTTGGGTTTTCCACTAAAAAAGGTATGAAGTCTATTAAATAATAAGGATAATAAGGGAGAATAACTTTATGAAAATCAAAAAGTTACTTATGGTATTAACTATGACTGTAATTACAATGGGGATAAGTTCCTGCCAAACAGTTGAAAAACCAAATTCAGAGCAGATGTATATAGAACCTGCCAAACTTACTGAACAGGAACAAAATATATTAAATTTGCTGGGAACAGATAATAAAGATAATTTAATTGCTGATTTTAAACTTGATGATAATGTTAAATCTATGGTAGTTTCACAATATCGTCTTGAGGACGGAAAATGGGATCCCGAATCTAAAAGCAGCAGTATGTTTACTGATAACGAGGGAAGATTTGCGATTTCTTTTGAAAGGCTGTCTGAGGGAATGAGATTTGCTTTGCAGTCTGAAAAACAAAAAGGAAGCAGCACATCACATTTTACAGCTGATGATCAAATGACAGATGAACAAATTGCTCTTTCAAAAATTGGTGTGGGAACAACAAAGCTTTCTAATAAAACAAAGATTGAGTATGAAAAGGAAATACCCTTGGTTTTGCAGGTTATTACAAGTAAAAATGAAATACATCTGGTTTTGGACAGCTTTGATAATCCCGAAAACTACGCAGATAAAAACTATGAAGCGGTTTACATGATAACTGTTAAATTCAGCCAGCAAGAAATAAAAAATGCAGGTTAATTATTGTTTTCTTTTGTTGGGGCAGCAGTAAATGTGATTGTATCCTCCAACAGACTGCGGTAAAATTCGGTGTTTTGCCGTATGGTGTTGGCATTAAATGGACTTTGAAAACCTATGGAACGCAAAAATTCTTTTAAATCACTTACTTTACCTGAAATTATAAGAGAAGAATATACTTCTTTGGCAAAAGCTGAGTTTTGGAATTTTATAAAAGTAAGCTCCATGGAAACATGGGAAGCTATGAGTAAATCCATAGGTGAGTCAGCAAAACTTAAAATTATGGAGGACAGAAACATCAAACTGTCCTCGTTTTTGTTATTGGGATAGTATTCCGAAATAAGCTTTGAAAATATGTTTTCATATTCTTTCCAGGAAAGTTCGGGTTTAGAATTTATTTCAAAATATAGCTCCGTTAAAAAAGAGAAAAACAAAGTTTCCTTAATAAGGCGATAAATATTTTTATCAGCGGAAATTTCTTCTTTTGCCATTACATCATAGGAAAACCCGCAGATTTTATTTAAAGTAAAATCTGTTATACCGCCACAGCATGATTGGTACAGGCTTTCACCTATAATTTTGTTTAAAATTGTTTTTTCCATAGGAGAAGTGGGTGAAAAACATATAAAGGGAGCTGACAGTTCTGTTATAAACAGAGGAAAAGGCAGGGAAAAGTCTTTTTTATCTATGTGGAGAGTGTTTTTTTCTTTGCATAGGGTTAGCATATCATAAGCCAGCGGGGAAATATCAGAGGCGGAAATTAAAAGATCTTTTTCGGAAGAATCGGTGTCAGGCAATTCGGAAAAATGTTTCTCATATTCATTATAAAGCGGTATAATAAAATCTTTTGTATATTTAATAAGCATTTTAACTTCGGAAATATTATAGCTGGAATTTTTAAAATATATTTCCATCTGATTGTTAATATCAGATTTTTCTGCTTTTTTCTGTTTGTAATTTTGAATTTTTAAAAATAAATCCGAGGAATCTTTTAATAAATCAGGGTTTAAATTAGGGGTTTCTTTATTTGTAAGAAAATTTTCATAGGCATTAAGAAAATATTTGTTTTTATCAAAGGCTAAATTTTTAAGTGCAGTTTCTGCACTGTTAAAATCTATGCTTTGATCTCGGTTCAGCGGCAGAAGATATTTGTATCGTGATAGATTGGCTTTCTCCGTTTCGGTTAGGTTTGCTAAAATATATTCTTTATGTGGTGAAGAATTAACCGCAGAAAAGATATTGTATTTTATAATCTCTGTAAAGGGTTTATTTTTAAGCATAAAGAGAACTTCGGCTTTTTGAGGCAAACTTTCACTGCTTGTCATAACCCTTGACAATGCAATATTTTTAAGGCTCTCCAGCTTGTTTATTTCGTCAATGACTTTTAAAGTGTTGGATAAGGCTTCCGAGTCCTGTTCCGATATGACAATAAGCTGCAAACAGGACTTAATTTTATCCTCTGTTTCTGA
The DNA here is from genome assembly GCA_020024235.1 of Oscillospiraceae bacterium. Lineage (GTDB taxonomy): Bacteria > Bacillota > Clostridia > Oscillospirales > Ruminococcaceae > JAHHUA01. Next base: position 8,574 of record JAHHUA010000003.1, on the reverse strand, counting down.
AATATCCGGACGATTGTATGGGTAAGTATAAAGAGTATAATTGTTTTGCAGTGGTGTTCTTAGTTGTGGAGCAGGATTTGTAAAATTGGGTTGTTCTTCTTTGGTGCAGGAAGTCAAAATAATTGCAAAACACAGAATAAGACTTATTATTTTCAAATTATCATCTCCTTCTTTATAAAAAAATTATTGACGGAAAAAATAATTAAATACAAAAAAGTCCTTCCCTGTTAAGCGGAAGGACTTTTTTGTTTAATTATCTTCGGAAGTAAAAATCTGTGTTTTTTTGCATAAGAATATAATAAGTACAATAATATTGAAAATTAAAAAAGGTGTAGATATAATTGAAGCCGGAGAAGGCAAATGAAAACCATACAATATAAAGCCATATAGTATTGAGTAAATGATTTGTAAAACAATGGCTGAATAAAACAGAGCTGTAATTTTTAAATTTATAAAAAGTACAGATAAAATTCCTGAAATTGCAATAAGCAATACAGCTAAAAGATCCAGAATAAATGTAAAAAAGGCCATTAATACTTCATAATTGTAATTAAATAACACCAAATAAACAGATATGGAAGGTATTGCTATAGCGGCAATAAATGAAATGGCGGAATAAAATATAAAAAAGTTTTTCCAACTGTTTGAAAAACATTTTTTGTTTTTGTCAGAATGTGGTGAAAAATTGTTTATTTCAGGGGTTGAATTTGAATAATTATAGGGTGTGTATCCATCTGAATAAGTGTTTTTAGGTGGATTTTGATATGACACATAAGAAATGGGTTCATATTGCTGAGCGGATATGTAATTTTTGTATTCATTATAAATCCGTTGTCTGGTACTCATTAATATATTTAATAAGCCGGCTGTTAGGTACAATGAAATTCCCGCTACAAGTATTGACAAATTATTTTTGACAATATTAGTAATTATAAATAATATTATATTAACAGCCATAAATAAAATTTCTAATTTAACCATTGTACTTTTATAATCAATAAGCCCGAAAGTAATTATAAAAAACAGTATTAATCCTATTATTACACCTAAAGAAACAACTTGAAGAATTTCAAAATGATATAATAAGGGTGATGCCAAAGCAACAACAGGACTGAAAATATAGAATGTAAACCCTAAAATTAATCTTATAAGAGAAATACAGTAATTGGTTTTATTCATAATTTAATTCCTTTCAAATATTTTTAGCACATCTGATTTTATAAGATTACGGCATTTGTGAGTGGTTATACCCTCTGAACAGGTATAAATAAAAACATCACAGCGATTATCCATTTTCTGAAAGATACTTTGTCGTGTTTTTACAGCAATAATTTTATCTTTTGGAACTACTATGGTATGAAAGTAAAAACCTTTTGAATAACGAATAGTGTAACAGCCATTCTTTTTTGAAATTCCCGAAGTAAAAAGGTCTATAAATCTAACTGCCAAAAACCACAGTGCAGGTACCATGGGCAAAGCAGCTATGGACATGAGAAAATCTCGCCAGTCAGGGTAATTTTGTATTAAAATATAGGTTAGTAAAGGGATACTGGCACAAAAATAAAGAGGATCGGCAATAAATCTCATAACAGCTCCAAAATTTGGTTTTAATGTTGGATTTGTAGGGACAAATTTCGGAGATAAATCTTTTATAACTGCATTTAAATGTTTATGCTTAACACCGGGAACCAAAGCTGAAAGATCATTTTCATATTTGCCCATACCTATTGCATGAACAAAAAGTGAGTCAACTCTCATAATTTTTGTCAGCAGAGTTTGTCTTATATCAAGGCATATAAAGGATTTTGGGTCTAAAAAACAGTTATTTATAGTAAAAATACCGCCTTTTACATTGATATAATCACCTTTTTGTGAAACAGTGAGGTTTCTGTATTTGATTACATTTTTTATAAATGCCACAAACCAGCCTATAAATAAAATAAAAGCAATATTAGCAGCAGCAGGCGGTATTCCAAAAGCCAGTTTTTGAGAAACCAAATGAAAAGTGTCATAAATCCGTTTACTCAATTCTTTACCCAAAGCCTCGCCTAAATTTGAGATAAAAGTAGTAATAATGATAATTCCGGCAAAGGAGTTGGAGCTTATGAGGGACAGCGCAATTACATAAATTAAATTGCTTTGATATAGTTTTTTTGTTTCGTGGTTTTCATTAAACAGACTTTTTTTAAGCATTTCCATTCTTTTTTTAGTCAGAAGTACATTAAAATCCGCATTTTGAAAGCTACCGCCTAAAGTGTCAGCCCGTACATGAACTGCGTTAAACGGGCGAAGAAAAAATCTTTTTGTGGTAACAATGGACAGGATATTTTCTCTGGGAATAAAACTTATCTGTTTTTTTATAATTCCCTGTTCCAAGGTTATGCCTTTTTCATCAGCATAATAAACCTTGCAAAACCATTGTATAATGCCCAATCCCAAAATTGATGCAACTATGCAAATATCAAGCCATGCACCTGAAAGCCAGCTTACCAAATCTCCTGTAATGGCATTAAAAAGTCCTCGGATAAGGGGAATGAGAAGGAGAATAAGCAGCCGCCATATATTAACTATAATTTGAATGGGATGACATCTATATTTGGAAATCATGATTTTTCTCTCCTGATATAATCATATAAAAAATTAAGGTCATCTGAACCTAGTCCTGTGGCAATAAGCTGAGAGCCTGCCCCCACAATACGGAATGTGTAAATTTTAAAAAGCTTTTCCAAAGGTGTGGCACTTTTAACAATAAACTGTATATTTTTTAAAGGAACAGATTTTGTCATAGTGTAAATTACACCATAATTTTTTATAAAAATGTTACCATCATGGCAATAGGATAATTTTTTGTATTTTATGGGAAAATAAAAAGCATAAAAGAATGTAAAGGTTACAAGCCACAGCGAGGTTGATATTATCCACAAAACAGAATAAGGTTTAAAAAACCAACTGCTTAATATGGAGGGAATAAGGCAGATAAGAGCCAGTCTTATCCGCCATACCCACAAAATATTTTTTGAGGCGTTAAAGCTAAACATAAAAGCCTCCTTATAAATCCTTCATAGTAAGTGAAATGCGTTTTCTGTCTATATCAACAGAAAGAATTTTAACTTTTACAATATCTCCTACTTTTAAAGCTTCGGAGGGATGCTTAATATAACGGTTTGTTATTTGTGAAATGTGTACAAGTCCGTCCTGGTGCACGCCAATGTCGATAAATGCTCCAAAATCAATTACATTTCGCACAGTGCCATCTAAAATCATATCCGGTTTTAAATCTTTAATGTCAAGTAAATCGGAACGCAGCATAGGTGGGGGAAGAGTATCTCTTGGGTCTCTGCCGGGTTTCATAAGTTCTTCCACAATGTCTTTTAAAGTGGGTATACCGGCTCCTGTTTCTTCACTTAATTTATCCATGCCGTATATTTCGGCCTTTTTGTCCAAAGAGGAGAGAGAACCGTTTTTAATTTCCTCACCAGTGCAATTTAAAATAGAGAGAAGCTTTTCCGCACTTTTATAGCTTTCGGGGTGAACCGCAGTATTATCCAAAATATTTTCGCTTTCAGGAATACGCAAAAATCCGGCACATTGTTCAAAAGCCTTTTTGCCTAGTTTAGGAACATTCAAAAGCTGTTTTCTGTCAGTGAAAATTCCGTTTTCTTCACGGTAGGCAATAATGTTTTTAGCAAGAGAGGGTCCAATGCCGGCTACATAGGACAAAAGTGAATGGGAAGCGGTATTTACATCTACACCCACATTGTTTACGCAGTCTTCCACTACTCCTGTAAGAGCGGTATCAAGCTGATTTTTGGGCATATCATGCTGGTACTGACCTACGCCTATGGATTTTGGATCTATTTTTACAAGCTCTGCCAAAGGGTCTTGCAGGCGTCTGGCTATGGATACGGCACTGCGAAGAGAAACATCATATTGAGGAAATTCCTCCGCCCCAAGTTTTGACGCTGAATATACTGATGCTCCCGATTCGCTGACTACCATATAAGATACGGGCTTGTCTATTTGTTTTATAAGATTTGCTACGAAAATTTCAGATTCTTTGGAGGCAGTGCCGTTTCCTATGGCAATAATTTCAACATTATATTTTTGAATTAATTTTTTAATTATTTCTTCAGCTTCTTTTATTTTGCTTTGTGGCGGTGTGGGATAAATTACAGTTGTATCCAAAACCTTGCCTGTTTCATCTACAACGGCAATTTTACAGCCTGTTCTGTAGGCAGGGTCTAAGCCAAGGGCAACTTTTCCTTTTACGGGAGGCTGCATTAAAAGCTGGTGAAGATTTACCGAGAACACACTAATGGACTGTTCAGATGCTTTTTCAGTCAGCATGGAGCGGATTTCGTTTTCAACAGACGGAAATATAAGTCTTTCATAAGCGTCCCATCCCGCATTTTTTACAAATTCATAGCAAGGTGATGTTTTGTTTGTTATGCTGTTTCTTTCAATGATTTTTTCGGATACGGCAGGGTCGGTTTCAACGGAAATTTTCAGTATATCTTCTTTTTCACCACGGTTCATGGCAAGTATTCTGTGTTCTGCCAATGATGATATTTTTTCCGTATAATCGTAGTACATATTGTATACTGTGTTTTCATCGGTTTTGCCCTTGGAATTTATGGTGCCGTAGGCAAGTATGTAATTTCTCAGTTCCCGCCTTACAGCGGCATTATCCGAGATTATTTCCGCAATTATGTCGGAAGCTCCTGCCAAAGCCTCATCAATGGTTTCAATGCCTTTTTCGGGATTTATAAAGTCTTTGGCTGCATTAGAAGGAATTACATCATTTTTTTGTGCAAAAATGTTAAGGGCAAGAGATTCAAGTCCTCTTTCCTTGGCAATGGAGGCTCTTGTGCGGCGTTTAGGTTTAAAAGGTCGATAAATGTCTTCAACTTCTGTCAAAGTTACGGCATTTGATATGGATTTTTCAATATCATCAGTCATAAGTTCCAAATTTAAAATGGCAGATCTGACTTCTTCCTTCCTTTTGTCAAGGTTTCTGATATATGTAAGCCTGTCAAAAAGATTTCTCAGGGCAGTGTCATCCAAAGAACCTGTTGCCTCTTTTCTGTAGCGGGCAATAAACGGAATTGTATTTCCGCTGTCAATGAGATCCACAGCGGCTTTTATCTGATTTTCACGAATATTAAGCTCCTGTGAAAGCTGTTTTATTATATCCATTTTTTCATCTCCCATTAAAATTATATATTAATTGTATCATATAGAAGGTGGTTAAATCCAGTGCTTTTTGCCGAATAAAACAAAAAACAGTCCCGCAAAATAGCAGGACTGTTTAATTGCTGTTGTTTTTAAAGTTCAATTACTTTGCTAATTTGCAAGCGAGATGAGACTTGAGTCTAGCTGCCTTGTTTTTATGCATAAGACCTTTAGCGCAAGCTTGGTCTACTTTCTTCATAGCAAAAACAACTGCTGCTTCTTTGTTTTCTCCGTTTTCACAAGCTAAATCAGCATTCTTCATAACAGATTTAAGATTGGATTTAATCATCTTATTACGCATAGATTTTGCAGCGATTACATTTACTCTTTTTTTAGCAGATTTAATGTTTGGCATTTCATTCCACCTCCTTAACCACAATACAGTACAAGTAATAATAACATTTTTATTTGTAAAATGCAACAGGTAATTTGAATTTTTCCGGAAATAATAATAAAAAGTTTAAAATTAAGGAAAAAAAGGAGTGTTTGACTTGGGAATAAGAACAGATTTGGTTATGGAAAACGAAAAAATTGATTTTACAAAACTGCCGGATGGTGCAGTTTTGGAACAGGAGGAGATGGGAGATGTAAAAATACAAAGACTGAAAATCAAAAACCTGAAGGCATCTGTAATTTTGGGTAAACCTATTGGGGAATATATCACAGCCACTGTTCCTGATTTTTCGGGCAATATTTTACTGGAGAGTGAGGAAAAAGAATATTTGGCTCAAATAGTCAGAGGACTGTTGCCTGATACAAAGGGTACTGTTTTGGTTGTAGGACTTGGCAATAAATATATAACTCCCGATGCACTGGGGCCTAAAACTTCGGATTTGGTTATAGCCACAAGGCATATGACGGAAAAAGCACTGAAACCTTTGGAAAATTTTCGCTCAGTGGCAGTATTGTCGGCAGGAGTTTTAGGTCAGACAGGCATTGAAACGGCAGAAATAATAAAAGCAGCATCGGATTTTATAAAACCTGTGGCAATTATAGCTGTAGATGCTATGGCAGCAGCATCTGTGTCAAGGCTTGGCACAACAATTCAAATATCCAATGTGGGTATTGAACCCGGTGCCGGTGTGCAGAATAAAAGAGAAGCTTTAAACAAAGATACAATGAATATTCCCGTAATAGCCATGGGAGTGCCTACTGTGGTGGACAGTGATACACTGATAAACGAATATGGCAAAAGACAGGAAGAAAAAACACATGAGCCCTTTATGGTTACATCAAGAAATATTGATATTATGATAGAAAGAGCCGGAAAGGCTTTGTCCATGATTATAAATTTAGCTTTGCAGGAAAATCTTACAGAAGAAGATATAGCATATTTAACTTGCTGATACAGGGTATAAAAATTCCCCGTGAATTTAAGTTTCACGGGGAATTAAATAAGTAAACCTTATTTGGCTCTCTTTGCAAAATCTTTTACATTGTATCTTTTAAGTGAGTTTTCGTTAAATTTAACATCAGCAGAAATCTTTTTGGCTTCTTCATCAATGATATTGTTAAATTCTTCACCCTTTATTTGTTGAAGAAGGCTGCTCCTCATATTTTCAAAATCCTCCATGTTGCTGAATAAATCATCTTTTTTAGCAATAATAATTGTAAAATCGTTTTCAGCCATAACATATTCGCCTTCTTTGGATTTATCCAAAAGTTCTATGAAATTTTCAGGGAAATTGGTGTTGTCCTTATCAATAAGAGATGATGTTATTTTTTCATCACTTTCTTCAGCTTCGGTACCTGTAGAGTATTTATAGTAATCTCTGGTAACATCTTCTAAAGATTCTCCGCTGTTAAGTCTTTTAAGATATTCTGCAGCTTTGTCCTGCACTTCTTTCTTTTTGTCAGCCTCATAAGCAACTCCGTTTGTATCCACCAATGGTATAGGCATCATAAAAGCTCGTCTGTATTTAAGTTCATACTGAGCTTTATATTCTTCTTCAGAAACAGGAGCTACACCGTTTTCTCCGTAATATTTGGGGAACATATCACTGATCATGTAATTGAGTTTCATATTTTTCTTGTAGCTGTCTTCGGATACGCCGATTTTATTCAAATAGTCCATAAAATCAGGAATTTGAGTTTTTTGTGAATCTATAAGCTCAGTGATGTCTTCTTCAGCTGCTGTGGGCAGTGTGTATCCGTATTTATTATATATTTGATTAACTGCAATATAATGATAAAGATATTCTTTTGATTTGTTCAAAATCCATTCTTCACCCTTGATACCGTCTTCAATTTCTGCAGAAACAATATCAATTTTGTTTATATCTATTTTTTCTTCGCTGTCCTGTGCTTTTTCCTGATTATCCATATAGGTTACTTTTGCATCTTCAATAGCATTAGCCATACCGTAAAGATAAATGCCTACCGGGATTTGTTCACCGTTATATTCAGCAATGGTTTTTGTGTCAGCTTTTTGTGAGCAGCCTGTAAATGTAAAAATCATGGCAGCAGACATAACCGCACAGGTAATTTTAGTTTTTAAACTCATTATGAGCATCCTCCTATTTTTAAATAATTTGATTTATTTAAGCTTATGACAATTTTATATTATACACGCAATTTAATTAAAAGTCCATATCTTTTTATTATTTTAATGTTAATATTGGGAGGAGAAATGGGTATGTAAGCGCTATTTAAAAAAATAACGCTTAATTTTTAGAAATATTATAAGCAAAATACATGTTTGCCGATTTGCTTTATGATTTCTCGACTGCGTATCCATTTGCTTGTAGCAGTTACCGGATTATAGTAGTATATAGCTCCGCCTGAAGGGTCCCAACCGTTAAGGGCATCGGTAGCAGCTTTATAAGCGGATTCTGCAACAGGTTCGTTAATTTGTCCGTCATCTACACAGGAAAAGGCAAGAGGCTGATATATAACACCTGCCATAGTGTCGGGAAAAGAGGGATGCTCTATTCGGTTTAAGATAACTGCTCCGACTGCAACTTGACCTTCATATGGTTCACCTCTGGATTCTGCGGAGATAATCCTGGCTAAAAGCATATAATCGGAATTATTTAAGGTTTTAGCTGCTGCGGCAGGTTTAATCTCATCATTTATATCCTCTGCAGAATGGTTAAATGAAAAAGCACAGAAAGCAAATACACAGCATACAGACAAAAACAAGGTTAAAATTTTTTTATTCATATATATACCTCCTATATATTATAAATGATTCCCTAAAAACACAAATATATACTATAATAAATTCAAAATTACGGACATTTATAGTTATTTATGCAAAATACCCATAAAAGAGAAGAAAAAAAGGAGAAAAACCATAAAAAAAGTAGAATGCGAAAAAAGGTAGTTGACAAAGAGGGGAAG
>JAHHUA010000029.1 GCA_020024235.1 Oscillospiraceae bacterium | reverse complement strand
TAAAATATGTTATTATTATAGTATATGATATTGTAAAGGAAAACAGAATATGAAAAATAAAAAAGATTTAATTTTCAGTGTATTTATGCTAATTTTATCAGTGATTTTGTCAATAAATCCGTTAATGAAAATTATAAACGGCAAAACCTGAAATTTAAGTTATATCGGGCTTGTTCTCGGTGTAATATTGTTTATTTGGTCATTGGTTGATATTATCCGATTTTTTGTCAAAAAATAACAACTGATAAAAGTAATTTATAAGGAGAGGTATATTTATGGGAGACAGCAAATGGTGGCTTAATACAGCCATTATGAATTTGGTTTTGGCTTTGATATTTTGTCTGATTTACGGATATAAAATATTCTTTTTGGGGGATAAGCAACTGTTTGCCCTAAGAATAATTTTGATTTTGGCTTTTTGGCTTATGTCAATTTTCTGCTTTAACAAACATATTAAACTTAAAAAAGCCGGAAAATAACCAAACTTTTCAGAAAATGTATTTGTAAGTAAATACTTAAATTAAAGTAAATATAATTTAACTCGGCAGCCGGGAGGAATAAAAATGAATTTATATGCCAAAAGAACCATAGACACAATAAAGAAAAAATATTACTATGAACCTGAATTTATACAAACTGTGGAAGAAGTGCTGACTACACTTTCACCTGTTATTGATGCACACCCGGAATATGAAAAAAACGATTTGCTGGGAAGAATAACAGAGCCTGAAAGAATGATTTCATTTAGAGTTTCATGGGTAGATGACAGTGGGCAAACTCATGTAAATACAGGTTATCGCTGTCAGTTTAACGGTGCTATCGGCCCTTATAAAGGGGGAATAAGATTTGCTCCCAATGTTTACTCAGGTATAATAAAATTTTTGGGATTTGAACAGACTTTTAAAAATTCATTGACAGGTCTTCCTATGGGCGGTGGAAAAGGCGGTTCGGATTTTGACCCAAAAGGAAAAAGCGACAGTGAAATTATGAGATTTTGTCAGGCATTTATCACGGAACTTTACCGACATATGGGTCCCGATGTAGATATTCCGGCGGGAGATATAGGTGTAGGCGGCAGAGAAGTGGGCTATATGTATGGACAATATCGCAGAATAAAAGGAGCTTTTGAAAACGGAGCATTTACCGGCAAGGGATTATCCTTTGGAGGCTCATTAATTCGCCCGGAAGCAACAGGTTATGGTGCAGTTTATTACTTAAATGAGGTTTTGGCTCATGAAAAAGACAGTTTAAAAGGAAAAACAGCAGTTTTGTCAGGGTATGGAAATGTTACATGGGGTGCAGCTTCCAAACTTTCCGAATTAGGTGCAAAAGTACTGACAATTTCGGGACATGACGGTTATATTTATGACTCTGACGGCATTGAAGGGGAGGAAAAACTCAATTTCCTTTTGGAAATGAGAAAATCCAACCGCCACAGAGTTAAAGATTATGCGGAAAAATTTGGCTGTAAATTTTTTGAAGGAGAAAAACCCTGGGGTGTAAAAGCAGATATAGCCATGCCCTGTGCCACACAAAACGAAGTTAATTTGGAAGATGCTAAGAAAATCACAGCAAATGGTGTAAAATACTATATGGAAGTTGCCAATATGCCTACTACAAAGGAGGCTTTTGATTACCTTATGAATCAAAGCATAATTGTAGGGCCTGCAAAAGCGGTAAATGCAGGGGGTGTGGCAGTTTCCGGACTGGAAATGTGTCAAAATTCCATGAGATACTCTTGGACAGAGGAAGAAGTGGACTCTAAACTTAAACAGATTATGAAAAACATTCATAATAACAGTGTGGCAGCTGCTGAAAAGTACAGTTTAGGATATAATCTGGCAGCAGGCGCCAATATAGCGGGATTTGAAAAGGTTGCCGATGCCATGATGGCACAGGGAATTATATAATTTTAAAAAATATACAAAAATACCGTCGGCGGGATTTTATTTTCCCATCGGCGGATTTTTGTTTTTTAAATATTTATAATTAAATTATTTTGTAATTACATTCTTAATTTCATCAATGCAGGTTCCGTCACGGTACATAACCTTAGCAACAACTTTATCGCCTGTTTTAATAGGTTCTGCAACACCTGTAATTTCTTCTGCCATCTTTTTAAGGTCGTGAATATCAACGATTGGCAGTCCTGCTTTAACAAGTCTTTCCTTCAGTTCCGGTCTGTTGGGATTTACAGCAATACCTCTTTGTGTAACCAAAACATCAATGGTATTTCCGGGTGTGGATACAGTGAGAACTTTATCAACAACAATGGAAAGTCTGGCTCTGGAAAGAGGAGCAACTATCATAGCAAGCTTAGCACCGGCAGCAGTATCACTGTGTCCGCCGCTTCCGCCCATGATATAACCGTTGGAGTCTGTATGTACATTTACATTAAAATCAGTGTCAATTTGTGTTGCTCCAAGGATAACAACGTCCAAACTGTCTACACAGGAGCTCTTGTAGTAGTTGCTGGCATATCTTTGTGCAGAAACTTCCATATGTTTTGGATTTGTTCTGATAGATTCAATAGCTCCAAGGTCAAAACACTGAACATCCATAAGAGCTTCAAAGCAGCCTGCATTAAGCATATCAACCAGGTAGCTTGTAATACCGCCCAAAGCGTAACTTCCCTTGATACCTTTTTCCAGCATAATTTCTTTTAAAAATTTAGCAGCTGCTAAAGACGCACCGCCTGCACCTGTTTGGAAAGCAAAACCGTCTTTGAGAAGTCCGGAATGTTCAATAACTTTTGCAGCATATCTTGCAATCATAAGACCTACAGGATCTCTTGTAATCTTTGTTGTGCCTGAAACAATACCTGATGGATCACCGATTTTATCAACTTTAACCACATAATCAACATATGTTTCTTCTATAGAATAGTCAACAAGTGGGTAAGGAACAAGGTTATCTGTAATAACTACAACTTTTTTAGCTGCCATGGCATCAGGAAATGCGTATCCGATAGAACCACAGGCAGATGGTCCGTATTTACCTGAACAGTTGCCCATAGGGTCAGCTGTTGGAGCTGCAACAAATGCTATATCTATTGGGGATTCACCGCTTAAAATAGCGTCGGGACGACCACCGTGACTTCTGAAAATTACAGGTTTTTCCATAATGCCTTCGGAAATAGCTTTGCCTACACTGCCACTCATGTAGTCGGTCTCGATTTCTGTAACCACACCGTTTTTAATGTGTTCAATAAGTGGTTTATGACATTCAAAAATGGAACTTACATTGAGTTTTAAATTTTTAATTCCCAATTCTGCAACAGCTTCCATAACCATATTGAGTACATAGTCCCCATTTCTGAGGTGATGATGGAAGGAAAGTGTCATACCGTCCTTAACACCTGCGGCTGTAATAGCCTCCTTAACAGAAGAAATAAGCTTATTGTCTTTCATTAGTTTGCACCTCCGTTAATTGCTGCTGCCATTTCCAAAACCTGTTTAGCTCTTGAAACGATAGGAGCATCGATCATCTTGCCGTTTAAAGAGATAACGCCCCTGCCTTGAGCCTTTGCTGTTTCAATAGCTTCCATAACTGCATGAGCGTGTTCGATTTCAGCTTCTGTTGGGCTGAAAACATCATTTATAGCGTGTACATGACGGGGAGAAATAGATGCTTTTCCGCTAAAGCCCAAACTTTTAGCAAACTGAGCATCTTTTACAAGACCTTCATCATCATCAACATCGGTAAAAGGTGTGTCGTATACTTCAATTCCGGCAGCTCTTGCAGCACATACCATTCTGCATCTGCTGTAGAAAATTTCATTGCTTTCCTTGGTTCTTTTGCAGTGAAGATCAGCTGTAAGATCCTCACCACCCAAAAACATAGCTGTAACTCTGGGGCAGGATTTGGCAATATTAAATGCGTTTTCAATTCCGAGAGTGGTTTCAATAAGAGGAATAAGCTTAACAGTGCCCTGTTCCATACCATATTTTTCTTCCAATTCTGAGATGTATTTATCTATTGTGAGGACATAATCTGCATCGGAAACCTTTGTAGGCATAATCATATCGGGTTTGAGAGGGATAATTTCGTCCAAGTCCTTTTTCCAGTAATCGGTATCCAAGGGATTTATTCTTACAATGATTTCACAGTTTTTGTAGCCTAAATATTTGAGTGCATTTCTCACCAAAATACGGGCAGAGTCTTTTTCTGTTGGAGAAACTGCATCTTCAAGGTCAAGGATAATACTGTCTGAACCCAATGTATCAGCGTTCAAAAGTATAGCGGGGCTGTTGCCCGGCAAAAATAACATAGTTCTTCTCATTTATTTCACCTCATTTGCTGCTCTTTTAAGAGCTGTTTCAACTCTGGCACGAATTGTGCAGTCAACAGCACCTCTGTCATTTACACGAACAAGAGCATTATCCACATCAAAGGAATTTAATACATCCTTTACAGTGTCTTCGATTTGTTTGCCGAACTGATTAAATACTATGGACTGAACTTCTACTTCTATGCCTTTTTGGCTAGGTTCAATTTCAACAAAAATATCATTTGATTCCATAGTACCGGAAACAGCCTTAGATTTAATAATCATTTCCTTGCACATCCTTTCAAATTATAAGGGCGAACATATTTCGCCAAAATATACATTTATTATTATACACCTGATTTAAAAAAAATGGAAGAGTATTGTAGTAAAAACTTCACTGAATAAAGCTTACATTTATAGTTATATTTGACAATTTCCGGTTTGATATAACAAAGACTTAAATTTATTGTCGCAAATACTACAAAATATATTTTTAGTTAAAAAGAATTAACATTTCAAATTCTTGAAATTTTAATATATAATTTATATAATAAATTTATAATTAAACGAAAGGAGTGCCATATGGATAATCCGAATTTAGAAAAACTCAGAAAAAAAGCAGCAAATCTTCCACTTTCCTCCGGAGTATATCTTATGAAAAACTCCGCAGGCACAATAATATATATAGGAAAAGCCAAACATCTTAAAAACAGAGTGTCAAGCTATTTCAGAAGTGTGGAAAAGCATTTGCCGAAAGTATATAAAATGGTATCCAATGTTTATGATTTTGATTATATAGTAACTGATAGTGAGTTTGAATGTCTTATTTTAGAGGCAAGCCTTATAAAACAAAATCAGCCTCGTTATAATATTCTTTTAAAGGACGACAAAGGCTATTCATATATAAAAATAAGTCCCGGAGAATACCCCAGAATAACCGAGGAAAAATCCGTCTTAAAAGACGGAGCTGACTATATCGGGCCATATAATTCATCATATGTAGTAAAACAAACAGTTGAACAGGTAAATAAAATTTTTAAACTGCCCACCTGCAATAAAAAACTGGAATACGGAAAACCTTTAGGCAGACCATGTCTTAACTATCATATTAAACAGTGCCGTGGATATTGCTTGGGTAATATATCCCCAAATGAATACAGGGATATTATTCAGCAGGCAAGAGAATTTATCAAAGACGGAGGAGTTTCCGCTGTAAAAATGTTTGAAGAAAAAATGCTTGAGGCCTCGGAAAATCTTCGTTTTGAAAAGGCAGCAGAGTATAGGGACAGAATTGCCGCCATACAGAAAATTAAAGAAAAACAAAATGTAGTGGGAGTTTCAGGGGAAAGTCAAGATGTAATAGGCTTTGTAAAATCCGCCGAAAATACCTGTGCCACTGTTATAAAATTCCGTGAAGGCAAACTTACAGACAAAAATGATTTTCTAATCGGTGAAACAGATGACCTGGAAACTGCCAGATATGAATTTCTTCTCCGTTATTATGATGGTGAGAAAAATGAAATTCCAAAAATCATCACTGTTGACGGAGAATTTGAAGATATAGCTATGGTGGAGAAATATTTTTCCGATATAGCAGAAAGAAAGGTTACCATTACAGTTCCACAGCGGGGAGAAAAAGCCAAACTGGTGGAAATGGCTCTTACCAACGGTGCTGAAAAGCTTTCTCAGATTTACAAAAAAACAGGCAGAGAAATCCGCACACTGGATATGCTTGGTAAAATACTGGGACTTAAAACTCCTCCGAAATATATAGAATCCTATGATATTTCCAATTTCGGAGATCAGGTTATAGTAGCGGGTATGGTGGTATTTTTGGACGGAAAGCCCTTTAAACCTGCTTATAAAAAGTTTAATATAAAAACTATTTCTGAGCGAAACGATTACGGTGCCATGAGGGAGGTTATCCGCAGAAGACTGGAAGAATATATAGTAAACAAAGATAAGGGAGTGGGTTTTGGCAGATTGCCGGATTTAATTTTGCTGGACGGCGGAGCAGGCCATGTAAATGCCGTAAAACCTATTATAGAGGAATTTGGATTGGATATACCTGTTTTCGGTATGGTAAAGGATTCAAAACACAGAACAAGAGCAATTTCTTCAGACGGAGGAGAAATTTCCATATCATCACAGGAAGCGGTTTATTCTTTTGTAACCACAGTACAGGATGAAGTACACAGATTTTCCATAGGATATTCCAGAAGCCGACACAGAAAAGAATCAATAACCTCCGAACTTCTTAAAATAGAAGGTGTGGGAGAAAAGAGAGCAGCAGCACTTATGAGATATTTTAAAACAATGAAAGCACTTAAATCCGCTGATGCCTGTGAAATAAGCAAAGTTGACGGAATATCTTTAACACAGGCGGAAAAAATAGCAGAATATTTTAAGTCTTAATGTAAAAATTAAAAAAATTAATAAAAGATTGTCTTTATACTTGACTTTTTGGACAAAATATCAGATACTTAATAAGTATAAGTAGTTTTAAAAGGAAAAATTATAAACGGATTGGAGTTAAATATGAGAGTAATTACCGGAATAGCAAGGGGCAGAAAACTTGTTTCGCCTGAAGGGTATGATGTAAGGCCTACAGCGGAAATCACAAAAGAATCTGTTTTCAGCATACTCAATTTTGAACTGGAGGACAAGGTGTTTTTGGACTTGTTTTCAGGTTCGGGACAAATGGGTATTGAAGCTTTGAGCCGTGGAGCTAAAAAAGCGGTTTTTGTGGATAACTCCAGAATGTCGCAAAAGGTTATCACGGAAAATTTAAATATAACAAAACTTATGCCCAAAGCAAAAGTTGTATTCATGGATTATAAGGCATTTTTGTCTGTAAATAAAGAAATTTTTGACATTGCATTTTTAGATCCTCCCTATGGACAGAATATGCCGGATGAAGCATTGCCTTTGCTGACAAAGCAGATGAGCCAAAATGGTATTATTGTCTGTGAAACAGACAAAAGAGAGGATTTGCCACAGTCAGTGGGTGAATTTTCCATACACCGTATATATAAATACGGCAGAGCAAAAATTACAGTTTATCGCAGAAATCCGGAGGAATTGTAAATGAAAACAGCAGTCTGTCCCGGAAGTTTTGACCCTATCACCTTAGGGCATTTGGATATAATAAAAAGAGCATCCACTTTGTTTGACAAAGTTATTGTTTTAGTGGTGGTAAACCCTAATAAACATCCTGCTTTTACCGCCGCAGAAAGAGTGGAAATGATAAAAAAAGCAGTTATGGGAATAGAAAATATAACTGTTGACAGCTATGAGGGCTTGCTTATAGATTATGTAAGACAAGTGGAAGCAACAGCTATTGTCAAGGGACTTCGTGCCATGTCTGACTTTGAGTATGAATTTCAGATGGCTCTTACCAATAAAAAGTTTCTACCCTGTGCAGAAACCGTGTTTTTGACAACAGGTCTTCAAAATATGTATCTAAGTTCAAGTTTGGTTAAACAGGTAGCACAGTTTAACGGAGATATAAGTGATTTTGTGCCAACGGTTTTATATGATGAAATTGCTGCAAGGCTTATGCCGAAATCCGATAAAGGGAGAGAATAATTAATATGGATAAATTGACAAATATAGAAGAAATATTGGAAAATATTGACGATATGATTGACCGTGCAGTCAATATTCCTTTTAATAAAAAAGGGCTTATTGATACAGATAAACTCAGAGAGTATCTGGACGATATAAGGGTAAATATGCCTCATCAGATTAAAGAAGCTCAGGCTATATCAGAAAAAGAATCAGAAATTATCAGCAGAGCTAAAAAAGAAGCGGAAGCCATTGTCAAAAAAGCCGAGGACAGAGCCAGAGTGCTTATAACAAATGAAGAAGTGGTAAAACAGGCTCAGGCAAAAGCCAATGAAATAATCAGCAATGCTCAGCTTAAATCAAAGGAAATAAGAAGAGCTACAAATGACTATGCGGATTTGATATTAAAACAAACCGAAGAAGTTCTTTTAAAATCCTTAAATGATGTAAAAACCACCAGAAACGGAATTCAGCAAACTCAGAGAAGATACGGAAATTCTGTAAGCTCTTTGCCATCTCATCATGAGATAAACAATAAGTAAAAACAGCGACAAGCAAAGCAGCTTGTCGCTTTTCCGATAATTGAATTTATTAACAGGTTACGAAGGGATTGATTTAAAATATGCCGAAAAATAAAACCCGGGAATACGGAAATGACAGTATATCATTATTAAAAGGTTCCGACAGAGTGAGAAAACGCCCTGCCGTTATTTTTGGTTCCGATGGACTTGAGGGCTGTGAACATTCAGTATTTGAAATACTTTCCAACGCAATCGACGAAGCCAGAGAGGGGTACGGAAAAGAAATTACACTGACAAATTTTGCCGACGGCTCCGTGGAAATAGAGGACAGGGGAAGGGGTATACCGGTTGATTTTAATCCAAGAGAAGGGTGCTATAACTGGGAACTTGTTTTTTGTGAACTTTATGCAGGCGGAAAATATAAAAATAACGAAGGTGAAAACTACGAATTTGCACTGGGACTTAACGGTTTAGGTCTTTGTGCCACACAGTATACCGCCGAGTATATGGAAGTTGAAATTTATCGTGACGGCAAAAGATACACACTTAATTTTGAAAAAGGCGAAAATGTAGGCGGACTTCATGTGGAAGATACCAACCGCAAACAGACAGGAACCAGAATAAAATGGCGTCCTGACCTTGATGTATTTACAGAAACCGATATACCAAATGAATTTTTTGCTGATACAATGAAAAGACAGGCTGTTGTAAATGAAGGCATTAAATTTATCTTTAAATACGAAACGGAAAAAGGTTTTCAGACTGAGGAATATACCTATGAAAACGGTATAAGGGATTATGTAAAAGAAATTGCAGGAGAAGATACTTTAAGCAGTATTCAGTATTTTGAAGAAGAGGGCAGAGGCAGGGACAGAGAGGATATGTCCGATTATAAGGTTAAACTTTCTGTGGCATTTGCCTTTTCAAATAAGGTTAAGGATATACAGTATTATCATAACTCCAGTTTTTTGGAATATGGCGGTTCACCTGAAAAAGCTGTTAAAAATGCCTTTGTAAATCAAATTGACACATATATAAAACAGCAGAATAAATACCTGAAAAACGAAAGCCGAATTACTTATAATGATGTAGAGGATTGCCTTGTTTTGGTTTCATCATCTTTTTCTACTCAGACATCATATGAAAATCAGACTAAAAAAGCTATCAGAAATAAATTTATACAGGAATTTATGACGGAATTTTTAAAGCATAATCTTGAGATTTACTTTATTGAAAATCCCGATGAAGCCCAAAGAATCTGTGAACAGGTTTTAGTAAACAAAAGAAGCCGTGAAAGTGCCGAAAAAACCCGACAAAATATCAAAAAGAAATTAGCGGGCAATATAGATATGTCAAACCGTGTGCAGAAATTTGTAGACTGCCGTACCAAAGATACTAACAAACGGGAAATTTATATTGTGGAAGGGGATTCGGCACTGGGAGCCTGCAAACTGGGCAGGGACTCGGAATTTCAGGCTATAATTCCTGTCAGAGGTAAAATCCTCAACTGCCTTAAATCAGATTATGAAAAGATTTTCAAAAATGATATTATCACTGATATAATCAAAGTTTTAGGCTGTGGTGTGGAAGTAAAATCCAAAGCCAACAAGGAACTTTCCAATTTTGATTTGGAAAATCTTCGCTGGAATAAAATTATTATCTGTACCGATGCAGATGTGGACGGATTTCAGATAAGAACACTGATTTTAACCATGCTTTACTGTTTGACACCTACTCTTATTGAAAAAGGTTATGTTTATATTGCGGAATCACCTCTTTTTGAAATTACCTGTGGCGACAAAACCTATTTTGCCTACAATGAACAGGAAAAACACGATATTTTAACAAAACTGGGCAAAAGCAAGTTTACTATACAGCGTTCAAAAGGTCTTGGCGAAAACGAACCTGATATGATGTGGATGACCACCATGAATCCTGAAACACGCAGACTTATAAAAGTTTTACCCAACAATGCACAGGAAACAAAGGAAATGTTTGAACTGCTTTTGGGAGATAACCTGGCAGGCAGAAAAGAACATATCGCAAAATTCGGATATATGTATCTGGACAATGCGGATATATCATAAGGAGGGGATATAATGGCTAAGAAAAAAGAAAAAGATGATCCTAAAAGCGTAAATACCAATGCTTTTATTGAAAATGCCGGAATTGTGGTTGACGAAGAAATTACCGACACTTTGGAAAGAAACTATATGCCCTATGCCATGAGTGTTATTATATCAAGAGCTATCCCTGAAATAGACGGGTTTAAGCCTTCTCAAAGAAAGCTGCTTTATACCATGTATAAAATGGGACTTCTAACGGGAAACAAGACAAAATCCGCCAATGTTGTGGGACAAACCATGAAATTAAATCCTCACGGTGATATGACTATTTATGATACTTTGGTAAGACTTTCCCGAGGAAATGAGGCTTTGCTTCACCCTTATATTGACTCTAAGGGAAATTTCGGTAAAAGCTATTCCCGTGATATGGAATGTGCCGCCTCCCGATATACTGAAGTAAAGCTGGCTGATATTTGCAGCGAGGTTTTTAAGGATATAGATAAGGACACAGTGGATTTTGTTGATAACTATGACAATACCATGAAGGAACCCATTTTACTGCCGGTTACTTATCCTTCTGTTTTAATTACATCTACCAGTGGTATTGCCGTAGCTATGGCAAGTTCTATTTGCCCTTTTAATTTGCAGGAAGTTTGTGAAACTACCATTGAGCTTATTAAAAATCCTGACCATGATATTATGTCAACTTTAAAAGCTCCTGATTTTCCCCAGGGGGGATATATCATATATGATGAAGAAAAGTTTAAGTCAATCTGTGAAACAGGCAGGGGAAGCATCAGGGTAAGAAGCAGATATAATTATGATAAAAGCAATAACTGTATTGAAGTTACCGAAATTCCGCCTACAACCACAGTGGAAGTTATTATAGACAAGATAATTGAAAATGTAAAAAACGGCAAAATTAAAGAAATCAGTGATGTCAGAGATGAAACCGATTTAAAAGGTCTTAAAATTACTATTGATTTAAAAAGAAGTGCTGACCCGGAAAAACTTATGCAGAAACTTTTTAAAACTACCACATTGGAAGATAGTTTTGCCTGCAACTTTAATGTACTTATCGGCGGTATGCCAAAAGTTATGGGTGTGAGAGAAATTCTTACTGAATGGGTGGCATTCCGTAAAGACTGTGTAAAAAGAGGAGTTTATTTTGAACTTAATAAAAAGAAAGAGAAACTTCATCTGCTGAGAGGTCTTGAGAAAATTCTCCTTGATATTGACAAAGCAATTAAAATCGTAAGAGAAACCAAAGAAGAAAAAGAAGTTGTTCCAAATCTTATGATTGGTTTTATGATTGATGAAACACAGGCTGAATATGTTGCAGAAATAAAACTGCGTAATTTAAACGAAGAGTACATCGTTAAAAGAATATCGGAAATAAAACAGCTGGAAGAAGAAATTGCAGATATGGAAGATATTCTGAAAAATGAAAAAAGGGTCAAGACCATAATTATAAACGGTCTAAAAAATGTAATAAAGAAATTTTCCCAGCCTCGCCGCAGTATGCTTATTTATGTGGATACAGAAGAAGAAAATTCCGTTTTGGAAGAAGTGCCTGATTATCCGGTAAATTTGTTTTTTACTTCCGAAGGGTATTTCAAAAAGATTACACCTCAGTCTTTGCGTATGAGCAGTGAACAGAAGCTAAAATCAGGTGATGAAGTAATTGAGCATATTGAAGGTCAAAACAACGATGAAATATTGTTCTTTACAAACCGCTGTCAGGTTTATAAAACTGCTGCATCGGAATTTGAAGACACCAAAGCCAGTGTGATAGGGGATTATATCCCTGCATTTTTGGGTATGGAAGAAGGAGAAATGCCAATTTATATGGCAGTAACTTCCGATTACAAAGGATTTATGTTCTTTATGTTTGAAAACGGAAAAGCCGCTAAAATAGATCTTACTGCATATGAAACCAAAACCAAACGCAAAAAACTGATTAATGCCTACTCTGATAAATCACCTCTCATTGCCATGTTTAAACTGGAAGATGATAAAGAAATTATAATTCAAACCAATACAGGCAGAACAATGATATTTAATACTGCATTGATGGAAACCAAATCCACCAAAAATTCCATAGGTGTAAATGTCTTGAGTATTAAGAAAAATGCCACTATCATATCTGTGAAAAAATTTTCAGAAGAAATGATTGATAATTCAGAAAAATACCGTGTAAAAACATTGCCATCAGCTGGATTAATTTGTAAATAGCATTAAATGGTAAAAAAATCTTTGTAGATATTACCTATAATATAGTACCCATAATTGGTAAAAAAACGTTTTTTTGTCTTAAAAAATAAAAAAAGGTCAAATAACCTGTTGTATTATTATTTATCAAGGTATATAATTAAACTATGATAATGAGAGGGGTGCTATAAATGTTTAACTACACACAAAACAGCAATTATGAAACAGATATGGGTATTGATACAGTTTTGAACACCAAAGAAAAACAAAGACAGCTAAAAAAAGTTTTAATGTCTTTGGATTTTGACTGCGATTATCCACATTTTGATGATGACGGTGATGAAATTTAATTAAAAATAAAAGTGCAGTTACAAACCGGTAATTGCACTTTTTTAATGGAGGAATATATGACCAGAGAGGCTATGGAATTTTATAAGGTTTTGCTAAAGAAAAAAGAAGATTACGGAATGTTTGTTCCTTTTACTTTTTCTGATAACCTGGCTACAAAAATTTTGCAGATAAAGTGCATGAAAGAACTGATTAATGAAGGTTTGGTTGATGAAATAGATGTATCACCAAATGGAGGACAATATTTTGTAAAATAATAAAACCTCAGCTGATTTTATTTTCAGCTGAGGTTTTATTATTTGATTTTATGCCACATTAAGTGCAATAAATGTGATATAACAAGCAATTATAATTAAACAAGGTATAATGTAAATAATGGCCTTTGTATTATCTTTTTTGCATAGAGATGTCTTTTTGAAAATAACAAACAATGTTGCAATGTGAGCTAAAAATCCCAAAAGCAGCAAAGGAACATTTTGTCCCGAATAGTCGTAAATTGTATGTTTTACATAGAGTATATCCGAAATTCCCAAAATAGTAAAATTAAATATGTTGCTTCCCAGCATATTTCCTACAAGAGCATTGAAATTTCCGATTTTAGCCAGATTTATAGATGAAGCAAGTTCAGGAAGGGAAGTAGCAATACCTAAAAGCAAGGCTCCTGCAAAAGTTGCCCCTAAATTGAAATTTTCGGCGATTATATCAGTTACATAAGTTACAAGTACACTTGATGCAATAAGAAGAACACTGCAAAGAATAAATCTTCTTGTAATTTGGGGAATAGTTAAGTCTGAATTAACAGGTTCGTCAATATCGGGCAAACCGTCATCATTTGACATAGTTTTAAGACTGATGTAATAAACCACAAATATTGCCAGTGAAAAAACGCTGACTGTAAAGATATGGGGGTCAAAATCCAATAGGAAACTGATTGTAAGTAATAAATACACAGCTAAATTGCAAAGAATGGTTGTTCTGTGGCTGCGTCCCACATTGCTTTGTTTAAATGATTTTAGAAAGAAAATAAGTATTGCTGCCATAGCAGTCAAATTAAAAATATTACTTCCCAAAATATTTCCTATTACTAAGTTAGGTTCATTGAGAAAAACCGTAGCTGAAATACTGGTAAAAAGCTCAGGCAGTGAAGTTACTGCAGCCAAAATAACGCCTCCGATAAATGCTCCGGAAATATCGGTTTTTTTGTCCAGCAAGTCAACATAAAAGGACAATTTGATTGACAGCAGTACCACTGCCGCTGCCAAAATCAGGTAAAGAATAAGAA
>JAHHUA010000028.1 GCA_020024235.1 Oscillospiraceae bacterium | reverse complement strand
GTATTTTAGATTGTCAAGTGTGATTTCCGGCTAAATAAGATGATTGTTTTATAATTTGTATTTCACATAACATATAAAAGAAAATTCATTTATCAGGTAACTAATGAGGTAAATATAAAGCATGAATTTGAGAAAATTCCAAAGATGTATATAAACTTTGATATTACACTATTCTAAATTTTTCACTTTCCAGTAAATTTTGACAAACCCCTTTAAGTATCATGTGATACTTAAAGGGGTTTTTGAGTTATGTAATTTTTAATTTTTAGTTGATTTAATAAATACAGATGCAGTAATAGAGTGTTTTTATGATTTTGCTCCTGATATACACCATAAACTTACACATAAAAAAAACACCGCTTTTCATATATATTCATACATTGAAACAGGAGGTGAGTTTTTGAAAACAAAGTTTATTCTTTCTGTCTGTTTTGGTAGTTTGTGGCTGGCTTTATCAACTTTTTTTGCAGTTGGCTGGGCACAGGAAGTTTCTCAAACATTACCGGGAGTATATGTTTGGTGGGTTATTATCGGGATTGCCTTGTTGCCGGGTTTTTTAATGAGTTGTATGTTTTTTTCAAATCTATTGCATTGGAATGAAAAAAAATATCCTGATACCGATGAAGATACCACTATTATTATGTGCGCACACAACGAAGAACAAACCATCAGTCAATCTATTCAGTCGATAATCAATCAGAAATATAAGGGACATATACGTTTGATTGTGGTGGATAATGCGTCCAGCGACTATACAAAACAGAAAATAGCCAAACTGCAGGGATTACATTCAGAAAACTGTCTGGTAGAATATATTTATTGTGCCGAACCTGGTAAGCAAAAGGCACTTAATACAGCATTGTCATTAATATGTACACCTTATTTTATTACAGTTGATGCAGATACATTTTTGGAAAAAAATGCAGTGCAGAATATCATGAATCAAATTGTATACTGCAACAGTTCCTGTGTTGCTGGAAATTTATTTGTACAAAATCCTAAATCCTCTTTGATTTCAAAGATGCAAAACTATGATTATCTGCTAAGTATAGCCTCTATTAAGCGATTTCAAGGAAGTTATCAGTCTACTTTGGTAGCACAGGGAGCCTTTAGTGCCTATAAAACATATGATGTCCGAAAAGTAGGAGGTTGGCAGGATGTGCTGGGAGAAGACATTGTACTAACCTATCAGCTTCTTCAGCAAGGATTTTCTTCCACCTATGAACCAAAGGCTGTAGGATATACAAAAGTTCCCG
This sequence comes from Oscillospiraceae bacterium, assembly GCA_020024235.1. Taxonomy (GTDB): domain Bacteria; phylum Bacillota; class Clostridia; order Oscillospirales; family Ruminococcaceae; genus JAHHUA01. The sequence goes on along the minus strand of JAHHUA010000028.1, from coordinate 13,047 downwards.
AAACTTTAAATGGATTATACAGGCAGCGTAAGCGTTGGGCAATCGGAATGTTAGAGGGTTTATCTGTAGTACCTCCCTGGAAACAAGGCAGAGTATTTTCTTGCTATTTTGCATATGTAAATCTTTCGGTTGTTTATCTTGATCTTGCTTTTATATTTGGATTTATTCCAGGAGTTATTCTTTCATTATTTGGATATTATTATTTTGCGGGATTTTTGACACTTATCACAATAGCTGTCTGTATTTTACTTTTTTTAAATATGTATCTCTATCAAAAAAAGCTGAAAATTCCGTTTGGTGACAGCATTTGGGGATTTATATGTTTTCTTCTGTTTTTTCAAATTATTCAAAGTATAGCATCACTGCATGGATATTTAATTCACCTAAGGCATGGAAAAAGTGAATGGAAATAAACAAACACTGATAATAGTTTCATATATGGATATATAGTTATTCTATATCGCCTGGTTAAATCATTTTCTAAACTTTTCTTCATACTCTCCATTAAAAAATAAAACGAAAAACCATAGTTACTAACAAAACCATAACGGTTCCTGCTGCAAACACAATTATGACTTTCTTAAAATCTTTCTTTTGCTGTTTAGTCATATTTTCATACCACTTCATAGGTAGTACCTCCTTCAAATCCAATTTATTGTTATCAAACTTGCTATCTGAAAATAGTTTATCACAACTGTTTGAAGATAGCAAGTACAAAAATGATAGCCGCTATAGGTGGCGCAAGAGGGGTGGGGGTTTCCGGTGAAGACCTCAAAGCGTTCTGTGCTTTTAGGCACCGACCCAGCCGACAGACAAGATGCCCTCTTGGTGGAGCTAAGCGGCGAAAGGAAAGGACAGCCTGCTTTGTTCTTTCAGCTACTCAGAACGCACGATACTCCCGATAGGAGAGTATTGTGCGTTCTTTAGTTCCTAAAGGGGCAATTGTGGGAACTATTTATATTGCTGCTTAAATGGAACAACATTTCCTACAACACGACCAACAAAATACGCTATGCAAATATGAATTAGGAAACATATAATCAGGAGAGTTGCCGCCAAAATCTTATTATTGGTTATATAGTAAACTTTGTGCCAATAGTTTCCCATTATCCATATCTCTGACGCAAAAATAGAATAAACAGTGGTTGCTTTGAAACAACATTGCCATGTTGGATAATGCGTAATTGATAATAATATAGTTTATAGATTCTATTATAATATCAATATATTTAGACACCTTTGTTTTCATAAGCACCTCCACAAAATTATGATTTGTCATTCTCTGTTCTGTTAGCAGGAGTTTTTAATGTAATGGCATAGACCGTATTTATCTGCATTGGATCACTTTCTGCAATATTGCCGTCATAATAGACAACAACTTCATCGCCGATGCTAAAATTGGTTATACTATCTTTGTTCTCAACATTCAAAGATACCCTGTATTGGTCATCTTCGTTTTCAATCAAGATGTAATTGTCATTGGTATCTTTGACAATTCCCATAATACTTGGTTCGTTCTCGATAATGTAATTCATGCTTCTGTTGTTGCAGCCAACCAAAGAGAGAATACAAACCAATACTAAGACTAATGCTATCAACTTTTTCATACAAACACATTCCTTTGTCAAATTCAAATTTATCGTTTGCTTTATCTGTGCAAATTATACCATAAAACCTGAAAGTTGTGTGCCAAGGATGGCGCTGCCCTCCTTTGGGAACCTGCCGCCAAAGGGAACGCCGTTCCCCTCTGGATATCCCTTGTTTTCGTCACATATACAACCTGCACTGCTTGAACGTTTCACAACCTCCGAAAACACAAAGATCCCACCGACCTCATCCCATAATGGACGAGGACAGTGGGATTATCCTCGTTGCAGAAGGTATTACTGCCTTCTGCCGCTGCAATTATTAGATTATCTTCCCATATGTCTTTCCAAGCGGAGCATCAAAGCCGAGTGACTGGTACATTTGCTCGTCACAGGGAGCACAGCAGACGGTCAAACTTGCAAGTCCTTGTTCACAGCTCCAATTCTGAGCGGCTTGGGCAAGCATCCTTGCTATGCCTTTTTTGCGGAACACGGGCTCCACATAAAAGTCCTCAAATACGCCTGTATCCGTACAGGTAAAGGTGGAGAAGTGCTTAACAACACTGCACATACCAATAGCACGGTAGCCACGCTTGGCAATAAAGAAGGTAACCCTGCCTTCTTTGATGGCTTGTTGAAGCTGTTTCTGCTTTTCTTCAGTTAGTGATTTTTCCCCTATGTCCTTTTTGAATCCGTTTTCCAATTTCTTGATCTGCCAGTCCTCTGCATCAGCGAGAACTTCCACAGTAATCGGAACATTCTCTACTGGGGGCAGGATCATCAAAGATTCGCCCCACTCATCGGCACCGTTATCGATAAAGCCGACGCTTTCCCAGAAGTGTTGCCGCCGCTTATCGCCGCCATAGTTTAGTTCCGCATAGAGTGCGCCGTGTTCCTTTGCCCAGTCCAGAAGTACTCTGGCACATTTTCTGCCAGTGCCGTTGCCCCGGAACTTCGGGTAAACACAGAATTCCATGATAAAGCACTTTCCGTCCTCGGAAGTGAAGATTACCGGCATAGCAAAGCCGATATCCTGTCCATTCTGATGGAAGAACAGGAAGAAGCAACGATCCTGCGACCTGCTATGAATTTTCTTCATATGCTCGTGATACTCCGAACCAAGGAAGTATTCCAGATTCTCGCTGTCATGATCTGGAAAAATATCCCGCTTTTGATAGATATGAAGCTGTTCCCAAAAAGTTGCAACATCGTTTTCTGTGACTGCTTCACGGATGGTAATTTGAATTTCCATTTTGTTTCCTCCCAAAAATTATTCGGAGGGTTAGGAAGCGTGAACCCCCCATACACGATTCTTCTTCATAAAAATCACCCTTTCTGTAATAGATTTGTATTCAATCACCAAAACGGTGTTAATACCATTTATTATACCTCTTCGTTTTCAATCAAGATGTAATTGTCATTGGTATCTTTGACAATTCCCATAATACTTGGTTCGTTCTCGATAATGTAATTCATGTTTCTGTTGTTGCAGCCAACCAAAGAGAGAACACAAACCAATATTAAGAAATGCTATCAACTTTTTCATACAAACACATTCCTTTGTCAAATTCAAATTTGCAGCTTGCTTTATTTGTGCAAATTATACCACAACACTTTCAAAATGCTCAAATGTGATATCTATCGTTTTTTCAGATATGCAAGTTCAGGTCGCTCTCTACAAAGCTCTCCGTTTCAAAATATGCCACACATCATTTCCGGTAAATCCGCACTTACGATATAAACTTTCTGGGTTGGTTGGGTTATTACATTGACCAGAGACCGTGACAAACCGAGCAATATCTTTCATCCTCCAAAGCAATTCAGTAACAATATAACTACCTAATCCACATCCACGATAATTCTCTGATACTTGAATCCACTCCAATACACCTTCATTACACTCACGATCCAGTTCGGCAATACCGGTTGCTACAATATCGCTGTTCCTCTTATCCTGGACTGCCAGCCATAGAGAAGAAACAAAAACCGGTCGGGTAGTGTAGTTTTGTAATTCTGATTCACTGATATTGATGTCATTATAGCACTGATTGATATGCTCTGCAAAATCACTTAAAGTAGCAACATAAAGCGAGTATCCCTGTGGCAGTTGTGGCATTGATAAGCCTTTTAGATCATGACTAAGCCGAAAATACGGTTCGTCAATGAATTGTATGTATTCAGTTGGATTGAAATCCTTTTGATGCAGTATCTTTACTCCGTTTGGAACAGAGATTAGCTTTGTTTTCCAATAGGGTATTGATGATTCTCCACAAGGATTTTTAAGATAATCCTCTATATTTACCATAAAAATGTCACCTCCTTTCTGCTACAAGAAGTCAAACGCTCCACGTGTCCTCATATATCATCCCAAAATATTTCAGTGCGTCCATAATCGCTGATTCCTTTTCCGGCGGACACTTTGGCACTTTTCCACCCTCGGACTTTGGCAGATTATAGTTCTGCTCCACATCCAGACCGCACTTCCGCTTGATTTGAAAAATATACAGGGAAGATACCTTTAAGCCAGTATGCTCCAGAACGTATGCCTTGATTTGGTCATAGGTGGAATCATTCTGGAATCCGGACATATCCGTCCTCCAGCTAGAACTCCACACGAACCTTCTTGGAGTCGATTTCTCCCTTGGAAAGAAGGACAACCGTCTCAACATGGCTTGTTCTTGGAAATAAATCCACAGCAGATGCTTTTTGTAAGCTGTACCCATGTTCGGCAAGAATTTTAATATCCCTTGCCAGTGTGGAACTGTTGCAGGAAATATAAATGATTTTTTTTGGTGATATTTTTACTATTGCGTCCAAAACTTCACCACTGCATCCTTTTCTCGGTGGATCAACCACTAATGTATCAAAGCTAATATTTTGTTCTGCCAGTTTTGCAGCAGTGTTTTTTGCGTCATCACAAATAAAATCAATATTTGTTATTCCATTTAATTGAGCGTTGATTTTCGCGTTTTCAATGGCTTTTGGAATAATTTCCACAGCGGTAATGTGATTTACCTTGTCTGCCATAGCAAGACTTATGGTACCGGTTCCGCAGTAAAGTTCCATAATATTTTCATTACCCGTAAATTCAGCATATTCAATAGCTTTATTGTATAAATTTTCCGCTGAAAGCTTGTTTACCTGATAAAATGCCATAGAGGACACATTTATTTTTTTCCCGCACATAATGTCTGTTATTCCATCTTTGCCATATAAAATAATATTTTTATCTCCTAAAATTACATTGGTGTCCTTGCTGTTTACATTTAAAACAACAGAAACAATGTTATAGGGGAGATTTAAAAGTTTGCGCAGGAGTTTTTCGCAAGATGGGATTTTATCCTTGGTAGCTACTAAACATACCATCACCTCTCCTGTACCTTTTCCTTCACGAATATATATATGACGAATTAATCCTTTTTTTGTTTCTTCATTATATGGTTTTATATTATATTCTTTCATAAAACGGAGAATTAAATTTACTATTTGAGCAAAATAGTCAGGCTGAATTTCGCAGGTATCGGAATTTATAATTCGGTGACTGTGATTGGCATAAAATCCTGCTATGATTTTTTCTCCGTCAAAGCCTACCGGATATTGAGCTTTATTACGATAACCAACAAGCTCAGGTGAGGGGATAAGTTCTATATTTTCCAAAGAAATATCTACACCACCTATGCGTTTGAGATTTTCAAAAACCCAATTTTTCTTTATTTTCAGTTCATCTTCATAGGAAATATGTCTAAGACTGCATCCACCGCATTTTTGATAAACAGGACAATCAATTTTAATCCTGGAAGGTGATGGAGTTAAAATTTTTTCAATTTTTCCATAAGCATAAGTTTTGTTTACCTTTAAAATTTTACAATCAATAATATCACCAATGGCAGTTTGAGGTACAAATATAGCCATACCTTCATATTTTCCCACTCCTGAGGCATCATGGTTAATATCACTGATTTCTAAATTTATTATATCATTTTTCTTAATCATTTTTAGTTTCCTTATTTTATATATTCTTTTAAAAAATCAATAGCTTCTATATATCCGTCAAATCCTTTTCCGCTTATAGTTTTGACAGCAGCCAATGAAACATAGGATATTTTTCTGAATTCTTCTCTTAAATTTATATCACTTAAATGTACTTCCACAGTTGGAATTTCCACTGCTTTAAGGGCGTCAAGAATTGCTATGCTTGTATGTGTGTAAGCAGCAGGATTTATCACAATTCCATCAAATTTTTCATATGACTGCTGAATTTTATCTACAATATCTCCTTCATGATTGGACTGATAAAAGTTTACATATATATTTTCTTTTACACAATAATCATGAATATATTTGATTAAATCATTATAACTATTTTGACCATATATTTGAGGTTCTCTTATTCCCAGCATATTTATATTAGGACCGTTAATAATGAGTATTTTCATGGTTTATTTTTTCCTCCAAATATTTAAGTGTATTTTTTAAACTGATATTTTCCACAGATAAATCACACCAGTTTTTATACAAATCTTTTCTGCGGCGAAATAATTCCTCAATTCCTAAAGCTTTGGAAATAGGTCTTTCTTTGGTGGAAAGTTTTCTTAAATCTCTTTTAAGCCAAATTATCAAACCATTTTGCTTTAGATAAAAGTAGTTTTCTTTTGTGGTAACAGCTCCTCCTCCTGTAGAAATAACAACATGGTTTAATTTTCCGATTTCTTTAATAACTTCTGTTTCCAGTTTTCTGAATTCTGATTCTCCATATTCCTGAATAAATTTTTTTATTATAATATTGTATTTTTCTTCTATTATTTTGTCAGTATCAAAGAAAGGTCGGTTAATTCTTTTAGCAAGCAGTTTGCCTACTAAAGTTTTTCCACATCCGGGCATACCTATAAAAACTATATTGCTTTTGCGTCTTATAATTTTTTGAATAATATTTTTTTCTTTTGTTTTAGAAATAGTTTTTTCGGTAAAAAGTTCTGAGGCTTTTTTAGCCTGTGCCACCAGCATGGATATTCCTCCTACAGAGGTTATATTTCTTTTTTGTGCCTCAATGACAAATTTAGTTCTCAATGGGTTATAGATTAAATCCACTGCATAGCGGCATTTTGGGAAAATATCAAAATCTATGGGACATTCTCCGCTGTTTGGATACATTCCTACAGGAGTGGTGTTAATTATAATATCAGCATCACTGTGAATATTTAAGTTGTCATAATTATTTTCACCATTTCGTGAAATAATAACAATTTCTCTTGCCCCTAAGTTTTCCAAAACTGCATATACAGTGGCACAGGCACCGCCACTTCCCAAAATAAGGGATTTTAACCCTTTTGGATTTATTCCGTTTGTGTCCAAAAGATATTTAAATCCATAATAATCGGTGTTATATCCAATTAATTTATTATTTTTTTTGACAATAGTATTTACACTTCCGATTTTTAAAGCGTCTGTGCTTATTTCATCTAAATATTTCATAACGGTTTTTTTATATGGTATAGTTATATTAAAACCATTGTATTGGGGGTTTTTTATCAAGTTTTCCAGATTATTTTCATTTGTTTCACATAGTTCATAGGTATAATTCCCTAAAAGTTTATGTATTTGCGGAGAAAAACTGTGTTTTAAAGTTTCCCCGATAAGTCCGTAACATTGCATAAAATAACCTCCTTTTTATTTTATTTTAAATCCAAAAGTAAATCATATATTGATATAGCTGCAGCACTTTCTATACAGGGTAAAGCACGGGGTACAATACATGGGTCATGTCTCCCCTCAATAATAAGTTTTTCATTTTTATTTTGGGAAAGACTTACAGTATTTTGAGTAATAGCTATAGATGGTGTGGGTTTTATAACTGTGTTAAATATAATTGGCATTCCATTTGAAATACCTCCGTTTATTCCCCCACTATTATTGGTTTTGGTTTTTATATGACCTTTTTCGGTATAAAATTCATCATTATTTTCTTTTCCTGTAAGTAAAGCTGAGTCAAAACCACTGCCAAATTCAATGCCTTTTACAGCAGGTATGGCAAAAACAGCTTGGGAAATTTTATTTTCTAAACCGTCAAACATAGGTTCACCCACACCTACAGGAAGTCCTGTTATCATACACTCTATTATTCCGCCCAGAGAATTTCCTTCGGATTTGGCTTTTGTAATTGCGGACTTCATATTTTTTTCTGATTCAGTGTCCATAACAGGAAAGGGCTTTTGCGCTAAACTTTTGTAATAACTTATATCTGGGTTTACAGGGTCAAAAGCCATGTCTTTAAATTTGTAAATCTGTTTAATATGGGAAAAAATGCTTATGTTTTTATCTTCCAAAAACTGCATTATAATTCCTCCTGCCAAACAGAGAGGAGCTGTCAGTCTGCCTGAAAAATGTCCTCCGCCTCTTGTGTCATTATATCCATTGTATTTGATATGGGCAGTATAATCTGCATGGGAAGGCCGTGGTAAATCCGCAATTTTTGCATAATCTTTGGCTTTGGTATCCTTGTTCATTATAAGAGCTGTCAGCGGGGAACCACAGGTGGTGTTATTTATAAGTCCACAGATAAAATGGGGTTTGTCATCTTCTTTTCTGGCTGTTGTAAACTCCGAAGTACCTGGAGCTCGTCTGGAGGTAAAACAGAAAAGTTTTTCCATATTGATTTTTTTTCCGGCAGGCAGTCCGTCAATGGTTACACCTATAGATTCACTATGTGATTCACCGAAAATTGTAATTTTTATATTTTTACCGAAAGTAGATGACATATTATACCTCTTTTTCTGTTTTTCCTCCCAATTTCATATAGTCAATGTAAAAATCGGGGTAGGATTTATTTACTGCCTCAGCATTTTCAATTATAACCGGATTTTTGCACTTTACCGCAGCTATGGCACACATCATGGCAATTCTATGGTCATTAAAGGAATTTACTCTGCCGCCCTTTAAAAATTCTTTGCCTTTTATAATAAAACCGTCATTTTTTTCTTCTATATCAGCACCTAAATTTTTTAGACAGGTGCAGATTGCATTAATGCGGTCAGATTCTTTAATACGGAGTCTTTCCGCACCGGAAATTATGGTTTCTCCTTGAGCCAGTGCCCCTAAAACCGCTGTTTCAGGTACAATATCGGGGATTTGTTCACAGTTTATTTTAATGCCATGAAGTTTGTTTGCCTTTACTGTGATTTTATTTTTTTCTATGGTTACATCTGCACCGAATTTTTTCAGAATATCTAAAATTTCTCTGTCCCCCTGAAGGGAATTTGATTTTAGCCCCATACAGCTTATACCTTTTTCGGAAAATGCACCCATAGTAAGCCAAAATGCACTGTTGGACCAGTCGCCCTCTGCATATATTTTTTCGGGAGCTATATATTTTTGACCACCCTTTATATAAAAGGTATTTTCTTTTTCTTCAATAGCTATGCCGAATTGCTCTAAAACTGACAGAGTTAAATCTATATAACCTCGGGATTCTATTGGTGTGGTGATTAAAATTTTACTGTCATTTGAAACCAGTGGCAGAGCAAATAATAAGCCTGTAATAAACTGGGAAGAAATATTTCCCGGCAATGTAAATTCCCCATAGGAAAGTTTGTTTTCCACATGAATAATATCATCTTTTAAAAATATAGTCATACCTTTGGCTGTAAGTTCTTCTTTTAGAGGGGAAAGAGGTCGTTTAGCCAGTTTTCCCTTTGTGATAAAATCTCCGTTAATACCCAAAGCACCTGCTATGGGCAATAAAAACCGCAATGTAGAACCGCTTTCGCCACAGGGGAGTAAAAGGTTTTTATTATTTATGATTTTGGCAGGTGAAATTTTAAATTTACAGTTTTCTTCTGCAATATGAAAACCCATGGCAATAAGACAGCTTTTTGTAGCATCAATATCCATTGAGGTTTTGTTAAAATAAATTTCACTGCTGTTTTCCGATAATGCAGCAGCTATTAAAAGCCGATGAATATGAGATTTTGATGAGATAGCCTCTGTATTACCAAATATATTTGATGGAATAATTTTTATATTCACTGTTTACTCCTGTATCATCATTTGATGAAGTTCATTAAAACTTATTTTTATAATTTTGCATTTTCCTATATTTTCGGGAATTACTAAATTTATAAATTCGCCGTTTTTCTTCTTATCATGTTTGATTATATCAAAGATTTCCTGATATGTATATGGAATTTGCAAATTAAATCCATGAAAATTCAGGAGATTTTTAATTTCTCTGAAAACTTCTTCAGAACAAAGCTTATTTTTATATGAAATATCTGCAATTAAATAAATTCCTTTTGCTACGGCTTTGCCATGGCTCAATTTAAAATCACTTAAAAGCTCTATACAATGACCGAAAGTATGACCTAAATTAAGAAGCTGTCGTGTGCCTTCTTCAAATTCATCAGAAGATACAATTTCCGATTTTATTTTTATACAGTCAGAAATTATTTCCTTATTATTACAGTTAAAAGGTTTACTTAATTTTCGGAAAAGTTCTCCGCCGCTTAAAATACAATATTTTACGATTTCACCTAAACCATCGTTGATGTATTCATTTGGCAGTGTAGAAAGAGTGTTTATATCACAAATTACAGCTTTTGGCTGATAGAAGGTTCCCAGCATATTTTTGCCAAATGGTGTATCTACAGCAGTTTTACCTCCTACCGATGAATCCACCATAGCCAAAAGTGATGTGGGAATTTGAATAAAATCAATGCCTCTCATATAAGTAGAAGAAACAAATCCGCTTAAATCACCTGTTACACCTCCGCCTAAAGCAATAATAAGACTTTTTCTGTCCATGGATTTTTCAGCCATAAAATTTGTTATTTTAATATATTCATTTATATTTTTGCTGCTTTCTCCATGGGGAAATACATATTTATATATGGGAAAGAGATGATTTAAACTTTGAATACAATTTTCCGAGTAAATTTTATCCACATTGTCATCAGTTATTATTAATGCACAACTGTAATTTTTATCTATAAATAGGTTTAGGTTGGATATAAGATTTTCGCCTAAATAAACATTATAAGGCACTGAACATTTTATCGGAATAATTTCCACTGTAACACCTTCTTTTATTTCAAAAAAAATATAGCCGAAGTCGGCTATATTTTAATTGTGATGAGTTTTTATATAGAAAATTTGCTGTGATTATTCTACAGAGATAATGTAGTAATAAACAGGCTGACCACCGTCAACAAGAGCAAATTCCACATTGTCGGAAACCTTAGCTCTTACAGCTTCTTCAACAGAAGCGGCTTGTTCTTCGGTAACACCTTCGCCGTAAATGATAGTTACAAAACATTCGTCCTTGGTTTCATCTTTTCTTATCAGAGAACGAATGAGTTTAACTGTGGCTTTTTCCAAATCTTTTTCTACAAATGAAACTTTACCGTTTTCCAAAGCGAGGATTTCTCCTTTTTGGATTTTATGACCGTCAAAGTTGCTGTCTCTTGCGGCAAAAGTTACAAGACCTGTTCCAACCTTTTCAAATGCCTTTGTCATTTCAAGGCGGTTAATTTCCAAATCACTGCTGGCGTCAAAGGAGAGCATAGCTGTAATTCCCTGTGGAATAGTTCTTGTAGGAAGAACTGTAACATTTCTGTCAGCAAGTTTAATTGTCTGTTCAGCAGCCATAATAATATTTTTATTGTTTGGAAGAACAATTACATTCTTGGCAGGTGTTGCATGAATTGCGGAAAGAATATCATCTGTGGATGGATTCATGGTTTGACCGCCGCTTACAACCTGATCAACCCCTAAATCCGTAAACAGCTGCTTAATACCATCTCCTGCACATACAGAAACAAAACCGAATTCTTTGTCAGGATCAACCGCAACATAAGGGAATTCTTCGTTTTGAGATTCTGCCTGTTTTTCGTTTTGTCTTGCACTTTCCTTTTGGTTTTCAAATTGTTCACGCATATTTTCAATTTTAATTTTTGTCAGCATACCGTATTTGAGAGCTTCCTGCAAAGCATTTCCGGGATTATCGGTATGAACATGGCATTTGATAATATCTTCATCATCAACAACAACTGCACTGTCGCCGATAGATTCCAAATAAGCTCTAAGCTTAATGGAAGATGTATCTTTATCGGATTTCATAACTATAAATTCGGTGCAGTATGTAAATGTAATATCACCTTCATATTCACCGGCGGCATTCTTTTCGGAAACAGATGCTGCATTTGCTTTGTCATCATCGGATTCAATAATGACACCGTTTTCGATGACACTCATCATGCCTTCTATAATAACTACAAAACCCTGACCGCCTGCATCCACAACTCCCGCTTTTTTAAGAACAGGAAGAAGTTCTGGGGTTTGTGCCAGTGCTTCCTTGGCGGAAGAAATCATTTCACGCCAAATTACCACTGCATCTGTTTCGGGATTTTCGGAAACTATTTCGGAAATATGTTCTGATGCAAGTCTTGCAACAGTTAAAATGGTGCCTTCCGTAGGTTTCATAACAGCTTTGTAAGCTGCTTCCACACCCATTGTCAAAGCATCAGAAATATCTTTTCCGCAAGCTTCGTTTTTACCTTTAAGCCCTTTGGAAAAACCTCTGAACAAAAGGGAAAGAATAACTCCTGAATTTCCTCTGGCACCTCTCAAAAGAGCGGAAGCCGCAGCATGAGAAACATCAGCCACTGTGGAATCATCATGCAAAAGCAAAAGTTCTCTTTTTGCGGAGCCGATTGTCATTGACATATTTGTGCCGGTATCGCCGTCCGGAACAGGGAATACATTGAGAGCATCCACTGTTTGTCTGAAATTTGAAATATTATTTGCACCGGATATAAAGGCATCTCTTAAAATCTGGCCGTTTATCACTTCTTTGTAACACTCCTCGTCTCATAAAATTATGTTATTTAAGGCATAAAAGCCTGTTGAAAAAATCGTTAAATTAGTCGTTTTTCATACCGTCAACAAAGACATTTACTTTAGAAACTTCAAGACCTGTAGCCTCTTCTACGGTGTAATGAACTTTATTGACAATGCTTTTAACGATAGCTGATATATTGAGTCCGTAAGTTACAATTATGTGTAAATCAATAACCAATCTGCCGTTGATGGTTCTTACTCTTACGCCTTTATCAGGAACATCATTTGATGTAATAACTGATTTAAGACCCTGAAAAGCGGTGCTGAATACCATACCTGCCACGCCGAAACATTCAGATGCTGCATGACCTACTAAGTTTGCAAAATATTCTTCGGATATTTCTATTGTTCCCAAATGATTTTCAAGTTTAATCATATAGACACCTCCTAAATAAATATATACTATTATACCCTATAAATGTGCAAATAACAAGTAATTTTATTAATTTTATAAAAATAAGCAGGGCTTTTTTAAGCAAAACATGGAATAATTTCCGCAAAATTATTATTTAAGCGCAAAAATAAATTATAATACACTTGAAATATTATAAAATCAGCAACTAGATTATAA
>JAHHUA010000027.1 GCA_020024235.1 Oscillospiraceae bacterium | reverse complement strand
TTCTTGTATTTTCTGTAATGAAGTTTCTAACCTCATTACATATAAAGGCAAAACAATTTGCAAAAACTGCTTGGAAGAAATGTATAAACAAAAGTAGATTTATGCGGAGCCGATATATTTTTATATATCAGGCTCTTTTTTTGGCTTTAAAAAAAATTATAAAAAAAGCTTGTATCAAATATGATACAAGCTTTTTTATTTTCAGCTATTCTTTATAAATGGACTTAAATCCGTTACCCATAATTTCATTAGCTTCATTTACCATTATAAATGCTTTTGGATCTATTTCTTTTACAACTTTCTTTACTTTTGGCATTTCATTGGTTCTCATGGCACAAAGAACTATTGGTCTGTCATCTCCGTGGAATGCACCTTTAGCCTGAAGTAATGTTGCACCTCTGTGTGTCATATTGTAAATTTCATTTCCAATTTCCTTAGCTTTTTCTGAAATAATGAACATTAATATACCTCTGTCGCCGCCGTATACAACTTTATCCATTACAACACTGTCCACATACATTGTTACAAATGCAAGCATTGCAGATTCAATATTTTTATATACAATAACAGACATAACTACAACTGATGCGTCAACTGCCAAAATAAGCTTAGCTATGGACATATGGGGCATCTTCTTTTTAATAAGAAGTCCCAATATATCTGTACCGCCTGTAGAAGAACCTCTGTAAAGAATAAGCCCCAAACCTACACCTATAAGTACACCGGCAAACATAGCTGCCAACAAAGGATTTTTAGTGTAAGGCTGTATTCCCGGAAAACCGTTATCAAGAATAAATGTAAATATAACTACAGTTTTAAGGCTGTTAAATGTAAATTCTTTTCCAAGGAAAATAAATGCCATAATAATTAGCGGCACATTTATAAGGAATGAAACAAAACCTATTCCCAAAAATCCTTTTGATAGATAGTTTACCAAAGTTGAAAAACCTGCTACACCGCCGGGTGCAATATGGTTTGCTGCTGTAAACATATTAATTGCCAAACCGTAGCAGTAAGAACCTATAATATCATATACAATATCAGTTAATAATTTTTTAGTATCAAATTTTTTTATCCCTTCACTCATTGCGTTGTCCTCACAATTTTAGTATTTTTTTATTTATTATTATTTGTAAAAACTTCTTTTATCCCGATTTCAAAAATCTCAGTGAGTCTGTCATAATTACCTGTCAAATACAAATACCCAAATAACGCTTCCACTCCTGTAGCCCGGCGGTATTCATTGGGATTTGATTTTTTAGGTGCTTTGGTGGAGTTGGCATTTCTTCCTCTTTTCATAACTGTCAATTCTTCTTCACTCAGTAACGGCTCCAACACTCCGTAAAGCTCAGATTGGGCTGATGCCTTTACCATCAAAACCGACTTTTTATGAAGATTATTTACCGACATATTGGCAGTAAGAACCAACCGCTCTCTCACCATAAGTTCATAAACTCCGTCCCCTATAAAAGCCAATGTAAGGGGACTTAACAGTTTGGGATTTTCAGCACATTCTTTTGAAAATATCATAATTTTCTCCTGTTACTTGATATAGTCAAATTCAAAATTGAGAATGCTTACTGTATCACCTTCATTTATGCCCATTTCTTCCAGTCTTTTGATTACACCGTTATCAATGAGAATCCTCTGCATATACTGCAAGGATTCATAATCGTTGGGGTCAACCATTCCCAAAACGGGAACAAGCCAGTCAGCTTCCACAATATATACATCATCCTCAACCCTGATAGTGAAATCTTTATTTGCCTTATCTGCAAAATCATCAAAGGCTGGTGGTTCAGGTTCATACTCTTTAATAGGAGGCAATGTGTCAAGCATTGTGGAAATACGGTTTATAAGAGGTTTTACTCCTTCTGTGGTAGCTGCTGATATGGGGAAAAATTCATATCCCATATCTTCCACATATTTTTTAAATTCCGCAATTTGTTCCTCTGTAGCCATATCACACTTGTTAGCTGCAACAATTTGAGGCCGTTGGGATAATTCTTCATTAAAGTTTTTAAGTTCCAGATTAATTTTATCAAAATCTTCTTTGGGGTCTCTGCCTTCAATACCCGAAACATCAACCACATGAACTATAAGACGACATCTTTCCACATGGCGTAAAAATTCATGACCTAAACCTGCACCTTGACTTGCACCTTCAATAAGTCCAGGAATATCAGCCATAACAAAGCTTTTGCCCTCACCGGCATCAACCACACCCAAAACCGGTGTAAGAGTTGTAAAGTGATAATTGGCAATTTTAGGCTTTGCAGCACTTACTACAGATATTAAAGTGGATTTTCCCACATTTGGAAAACCCGCCAGCCCTACATCAGCCAGGAGTTTAAGTTCCAAAATAAGGTCAAATTCTTCCCCTTGAAGTCCGGGTTTTGCAAATCTGGGAATTTGTCTTGTAGGGGTAGCAAAGTGATTATTGCCCCAGCCTCCTTTACCGCCTTTGGCAATGACAACAGGTTCATCTCCTGACATATCTGCCATAATCTTGCCTGTTGCGGCATTTTTAATCAGAGTTCCTTTGGGCACTTTAATTATAAGCGGTTCTGCACTTTTGCCTGAGCAGCGTTTGTTTTGACCGTCCTGTCCGTTTTTAGCTACAAATTTCTTTTTATATTTGAAATCCAGCAATGTGGACAAATTTGTGTCAGTTTTAAAGATAATATCTCCGCCTTTTCCGCCATCACCGCCGTCAGGTCCTCCTGCTGCCACAAATTTTTCTCTGTGGAAAGTAACTGCACCGTTGCCGCCGTCACCTGCTTTAACTTTTATTTTTGTTAAATCAACAAACATATTTTTCCTTTCTATCGACACAATGCCGAATAACGATTTTCTGTCTTTACTATATTATTCATATAAATAATAATATATATTCCTTTTTTTAACAGAGAAAATATTCAAGAAAAAAACCCCAGCGAAGAAGCTGGGGGTTTTAAACTAGTTAGCAGGATAAATAGAAACCTTCTTGCGGTCTTTACCCATGCGTTCGAACTTAACTTTACCCTCAACAAGAGCATAAAGGGTATCGTCAGAACCAATTCCGACATTCAGTCCTGGATGGATATGTGTTCCTCTTTGACGAACTATAATGTTGCCTGCAAGAACAAATTGTCCATCAGCTTTCTTAACGCCAAGGCGCTTGGATTCGGAGTCTCTGCCGTTCTTTGTAGAACCAACTCCCTTTTTATGAGCAAAAAACTGAATATTAAGATTAAGCATTTACTTACACCTCCGTTATTATAACTTTAACATTTTTTTCGTAATTCTGACTGAGTAAATTAAGATGTAGGAATAAGGCTTCCATAAAGTCATAAGCTCTCTCGTCCGAATTTTGAGGCAGAGATAATATTATCTCATTCTCATTTACAGCAATATCCGCATTCACACCGATAATTTCCGTAATTCCATTGGCACACAGCTCAACAGCGGAAGTAACGGCAGCACATACAATATCCCTGCCGCTTTCGGCATAACCTGCATGACCTCTGATGGAAAATCCCACTTTGCGATTATTGCTGCATCGAAATTTTGCTGTAATCATGGTCTTATTAAGCGTTGATAGATGTGATTTCTACCTTTGTATATGGTTGTCTGTGACCCATCTTACGCTTGGAGTCCTTCTTAGGACGGTAGGTAAATACTGTAATCTTCTTTGCTTTACCGTTCTTGATTGCTTTTGCAACAACTTTAGCACCTTCAACAATAGGAGCACCTATTTTAAGGTCGCCTTCGTTGCCAACTGCGATAACCTTATCAAATACAACTTCGGAATCTGCTTCTACAGGAAGTTTTTCGATAAAGAGTGTATCGCCCTCTTGAACACGGTATTGCTTTCCACCTGTTTCAATAATTGCGTACATTTTAAGGCACCTGCCTCTTTCTATAATCTCGCTGTTGTCCGGGCGGCGAAAATCGCACTTAAATGCCTGCAACATGCGGCAATGATAATATTAGCATATTGTATAGTATTTGTCAACCATTTTATACAATATAAATTAAATTATTGTTTTAATTAGGCATATTGAGTTTTATTTTGAGGGGTATTTAAAAATTGCAAATAGGTTATATTCCCAAAATAAAATCTTAAATTAAACTGTAAATCCTTTCTTTATCAAAAACGGCGTTCAACCCTAAAAGTTAAACGCCGTATGGTAAACTATTTGGAGTTTAATTATTCAGCATCTTCTGCTGTTTCTTCAGCTTCTTCATTAGCCAGCAAAGCCTTCATGGAGAGAGAAATTCTCTTAGCATCAAGGTCGATTTCAGTAATTTTAGCTTCAACTTCCTGACCTATCTTCAAAACATCTGATGGCTTTTCAATTCTTTCATTTGCAATTTGGCTGATGTGGATAAGACCATCAACACCGGGAATAATTTGAGCAAATGCACCGAATGCTGTCATGGAAACAATCTTAACCTTTGCAACTGTTCCTACCGGATATTGGTTTTTAATGATTTCCCATGGATTATCTTCTGTTTTCTTGTAACCGAGAGAGATTTTCTTCTTAGCTTCGTCAAGGTCCTTGATGTAAACTTCTACTACATCTCCAACCTTAACAACCTGAGATGGGTGCTTAATCTTTGTCCAGCTGAGTTCGGAAATGTGAATCATTCCGTCAACTCCGCCCAAATCAACAAATGCACCGAAATCTGTAAGGGATTTAACTGTACCTGTGAATTTTTGACCTACTTCAATACCTGACCAGAATTTTTCTTCAACAGCTTTTCTTTCTTCTTTGAGAACTTCTCTTACAGAACCAACTGCACGACGGCGTTGTCTGTTAATTTCAAGAATTTTAAATCTAACAGTTTGTTTGATGAATGGTGTAAGATCATCAACTCTGTTCAAAGAAATGTGGGAAATAGGAATAAATACCTTTACGCCGTTAGTAACAGCCAAAACTCCGCCCTTAACAGCTTCTGTGATAACGCCTTGGAGAATTTCTCCGGATTCGGAAGCTTCAACAATTTTTTCAAAGCCTGCCTGTGCATCCAAACGCTTTTTAGAAAGTGTTACAACACCTTCACCGTCGTTTACTCTCAAAACGAGAAGTTTAAGTTCATCACCTTTTTTTACAAGGTCTTCAATTCTTGCAGTAGGGTCATCTGTAAGTTCATCAAGTTCAACATAGCCGGTGTGTTTAGTACCAATGTCAACAGTTATTTCGTTAGGTGCTATGCTTGTAACTTTACCTGTTACTATATCTCCGTTATGTATTGGTTTCAAGGAGTCGGATTGTTCCAACATCTCCTCAAATGATAGATTTTCGTTTTGATTGATTTCATTCATCTTGTTTCGTACCTCCTTAATTATCCACGACGGAGTGGAAGCTCCTGCGGTAATGCCCACATTAACTGCGCCTACAAAATCTTTCTCATCCAACTCATCTGCACTCTCAATTAAAACGGTTTTGCATTTACTGCTGCACACATCTCTCAACTTTGCAGTATTAGAACTGTGTTTTCCTCCGACAACTATCATAATATTTGATGCTGCCGCCAACTCAGAGGCTTCTTTTTGTCTCTCTGCCGTAGCATTACATATTGTATCAAAAATTAATACGTTTGTACACACCTTTTTTACGATTTTTTTGCATTTTTCCCATTCTTCTAAATTAAAAGTTGTTTGTGCCACTAATATGACTTGTTTTTTGTTCAATTTCACTATATTATCAAGATTATTTTTCAAAAATTCCTCGTTAATAAATGAAACATATTCACCTTTCCAAAATCCCAAAATACCTTTTACTTCGGGATGCTCGGAATCTCCCGCTATTAAAAGCAGTGTATTTCCATCATCATAGTCTTGTACGATTTTGTGTATTTTTGCCACAAAAGGACAGGTGGCATCTATATACTTTATATTTTTTTCGTTAAAATATTCGTATACTTCTTTTCCTACTCCGTGGGAACGGATGATAACAGTAGCCCCTTCAGGAATATCTTCTTTTTTATCCACCGGGCTTATACCTTTTTTTGCCAAATCATTTATAAAATCGGTATTGTGGATAAGTTCACCTAATGTTACAGCCTTTTTTTCTAACTCAAGTGCCTTGTGTGTCATTTCCACAGCTCTGTTTACTCCGAAACAAAATCCTGCTGTTTTACAAATTTTAATGTTCATTTTCATTTGACACTCCAATCAGAGAAAGCACATTTCCAAACATGATTTTAGTTGCATTTTTAAGTTCTCTGGCATTTTGTTCTTCTGTAAACCCTAGTTTTTCATGAGGAATTACATTTCCGAATTTTACAGAAACTTTGGAGCGGAATTTTCCTTTGTTTTCATAGATAATTCCACAGGGCAGCACATCGGCACCGGTCATCTTTGCCACCAAAGAGGCACCTGATTTGGGTCTTAGGGGATTTCCATCCTTAGAACGGGTGCCTTCGGGAAAAATGCCTACAATTTTGCTTTCTGCAATAAGTTCTACGGAATTATCAATGGCAGAAGTGTCCCCTGTACCTCTTTCCACCGGGTATGCGTTTACGTGTCTGAAAATAAACGCCAAAAACGGGTTTGTAAACAGTTCCGCTTTTGCCATATAGTGTATAGGCTCTTTTACACCTCCAGCTAAAATAATCGGGTCTAAATTTGACAGGTGGTTACATATAAGAATATAACCTCCTCCGTTTGGCACATTCTCACTGCCTATGTATTCAATTTTATACCATATTCTGAATGCAATCATACAAATTGCTTTGCAGATATTATAAAACATTTTCAGTCTTCTCTCCTATAATACTAATAATTTTATCTACGGTTTCCTGCTGAGTAAGATTTGAAGAATCAACCAAAACCGCATCATCTGCCTGTTTAAGTGGTGCTATTGGGCGGTTGGTATCATTTTCATCTCTTTTAATAAGGTCTGCTTTTACTTCATCATAAGTGGTTTCCATGCCTTTGTCAATAAGTTCTTTGTATCTTCTTTGAGCTCTGATGTCAGGAGAAGCTGTCAGAAATATCTTAACATCGGCATTAGGCAAAATAACTGTGCCTATATCTCTGCCGTCCATGATAATATTGTTTTTTTGAGCAAACCCTCTTTGTACATCTAAAAGAAATTCTCTCACCTCTTTTATGGCAGAAACATTTGATGCTGCCATGGACATTTCGGGCAATCTTATATCATGTGATACATCTTCACCGTTTAAATATATTTTTTGTTCTCCGTCTTTATATTTTAAATCCAAAGAAATTTCTTTGAGCTTTGGGGACACTGAATTTCCGTCTTTGGTGTCAATACCCTGTCTGTACATATAAAGTCCGATAGCTCTGTACATCGCTCCCGTATCAACATAGATATAACCTTTCTGCCCTGCTATTTCTTTGGCAATGGTGCTTTTTCCCGCACCTGAAGGGCCATCTATTGCTATTGAAATCATTTAAAACACTTCCTCGCTGTCAATTATACTTTGTGCTGCCAAATATGCGGTGGAAAATGCCACTTGAAGATTAAATCCACCTGTATATGCGTCCACATCTATAACTTCGCCCGCAAAATAAAGACCTTTTGTAAGCTTTGACTCCATAGTTTTGGGGTTTATTTCTTTTACATTGACTCCCCCTGCCGTAATAATGGCTTCATCTATACTTCTTAAAGCTGTTGGGGTAACTTTAAAGCCTTTTATAATTTCACACAGGTTTTGTCTTTGTTCTTTGGTAATTTGATTTACTTTACATTCAAAAGGTATTCCGCTTAATTTAATTATTACAGGAATCATCTTTCTGGGCAGTAAATCTCCTAAACTGTTGGCAAAATCTTTGTTTATGTTATTGTCAAAATCTCTTAACAGTCTTTTGTCAAGCTGTTCCATGGTAAGTCCCGGTTTTAAGTCTATCTTAAATATATAGTCACCTATATCCCCTTTCATATGGGCAGATGCACTTAATACCAAAGGTCCAGATATACCAAAGTGGGTAAAAAGCATTTCACCCAGTTCTGAATAAATCGGTTTTTTCTTTTTGACATTATAAAGTGAAAGGGTAACATTTTTCAGAGAAAGTCCCATCATATCACGGCAGTAATCTTCTTTTGACACTACGGGAACCAATGAGGCTTTAGGCTCTGCTATGCTGTGTCCTGCCTGTTTTGCCAGTTTATAGCCGTCCCCTGTGGAACCGGTTTGAGGATAGCTTTTTCCACCTGTGGCAATCAAAACATTTTTTCCGTGAACTTCACCGCCCTTTTCAAAAAGCGCTCCTGTAACTTTTCCGTCATCTAAAATAAGTTCTGTACAAATTTCATTATACCTGTCGATATTTTTGCCTTTAGCAAAATTGTCCAAAGCGTCCACAATATCCACGGATTTATCGGAAACGGGAAAAACTCGGTTTCCTCTCTCGGTTTTAAGCGGCACACCCAAATCTTCAAAGAAATTTATGGTATCCTGTGAGGTAAAAGCGTTTATGGCACTGTACATAAATCTGCCGTTTGTATTTACGGATTTTATAAAATCATCGGGAGTACAGTCATTTGTAACATTGCATCTGCCTTTTCCAGTTATCATAAGTTTTCTTCCCGGCCTTGGATTTTTCTCAATCAAAGCAACGGTTTTATTTGATTTTGCAGCCAATCCTGCCGCCATAAGTCCGGCTGCACCTGCTCCTATTACTATTAAATCATAATTTATCATCGGGTATATTGTCCTCCGCTTTTTCAAAAACTTCGTACTCGTCCCAGATTTTCTCAAGTTTTGAATATATTTCTTTTATCTGTTCTTTCTTTCTTATTCCTATAGCTACCAAAAGGGAATTTACAATGCTAAGAGGTGCCACCAGTGAATCAGCAAAGGAATTCATATCATTTCTTGCTAAAAGTGCATAGTCGGCATTTTCTGCTATAGGTGAATTTTTCATATCGGTAAGTGCTATGACCTTTGCTCCTTTTTCCTTGGCATAGTTTATGGCTTTTATGGTTTTTTTGGAATATCTGGGAAAACTTATGCCTAAAAGCACATCTTTTTCATTTATTCTGAAAATTTGTTCAAACATCTCACTTGTGCTGGATGTACTTACAAATTTTACACTGTCAAATATGTGATTAAAATAAAAATAAGCAAATTGAGCCACTGCCGCAGAAGAACGGCTTCCGATAATATATATGTGATCAGCCTCTATCAAAGATTCCACAGTTGCGTAAAAATCCTCACGGGAAACTTCTTCCGCAGTAGTACGAAGTCTTTCTATATCCTGGCTGATAACTCCAGAAAGTATATCATCACCAAATTTATAATTGCCTGCCATATCCATTCTTTGAACAGTAGTCAGTCTGTTTTTTATAAGTTCTTCCAATGCCTGTTGAAGGTGTGGATAACCGTCATATCCCAAAGCTACAGCAAAACGCACCACAGTAGACTCACTGACACCCACTTCCGCCCCCAAAGCTGAGGCAGTCATAAATGCCGCTTTGTCGTAATGATGGAGGATATATTTGGCAATAGCCTTTTGCCCTTTGGAAAAATCATGCATTTCCTTTTTTATAAGTTCCAGCAAATCCTCTTTCAATACATTTACACCTCACATTATTTGATAAAATTCTAATATTTAACATTATATATGTTTTCATATCTAAAATCAAGTATTTTACTTTTGGCAAAAACTAAAGGAGCTTCAGATGAAACTCCTTGTTTTTGTATAAACTCCATATATTTTTACTTTAAGTACATAAATCCCATGCAATCAAGCTCCTGAAAAGAGCTGAAACCACAGCTTTTATAAAAACTCAAAGTTTTTTCAGTGTTGTCTGTGGTCAGAATTTTCTGATACACATGACTGTAGATTTTAAGCATTTCCTTTAAAAGTGCAGTGCCTATTCCCTGTCTTTGATATACAGGGTGTACTATTATATCCTGTATATACAAAATAGAATAGTTGTCCCCCACTGCTTTTATAATTCCCACAAGGTTTTCACCTTTAAATGCTCCAATAACTTTCAAAGCATTTTCATAGGAGCCTTTCAGCATTTTGGGATTTTCAGTGTAGTTTGTCCACCCTGCAAGCTTATACAATTCATATATTTTATCAAAATCAAACTTTTCGTAAATTTTAATTTCTATATTTTCCATTAAATTATCCCCTTTCTGAATTACTATTTTAGGGAAATTTTCTTTAAATAGAAAAGCATATATAAATCAACTCCTATAATTTTATATTTACAATTCCGATAGTAGGAAGACTTAAAAACCTAAAAGGGAGGCGTGTCATGCCAACTCCTTCGCAGGTGTGAACAAGACAGCCATCACAGGTTTTGTTAATTCCTCTTGTGTATTTTTTTGCCAATGTGGGAATAAAAAACTTTTCAATTACAGGGCATCTTATTTGACCGCCATGGCTGTGTCCTGCCAAAACCAAATCACAGCAGCGATGAGTAAGTTCATCTATCACATCGGGGTGATGTGTCAGCAAAATATTAAAAGCACCTATGCTCATAAGCTTATCACAATTTTGAATATGGCTGAAATCCTCTTTGGACAGTGGTATAAGCCTTTTTTCATTTTTTATATTTTCTCTTGTGGAGGAATCACAGCCAACTATATTTATATTTTCCTGCGGCAAATATATGCTTTCATCTCGAAGGAGAGTAAATCCTCCTTTTTTAAGAATTTTCTCATATTCTTTCACAAAGTTATAGCGAATTTCATGATTGCCTGTAACGGCATATTTACCCAAAGGTGCTTTAATCCTTTTTAAAGCTCGTGAAATTTTATTTCTGTCAATACTGTATTTTTGGGGGTTATCAATTAAATCACCTGTGAAAACCACAATATCCGGGTTTTGTTTTTTTATTTCACTTATAAGCCTGTAAAATTTATGCAAATTATAATATTTTCCCAAATGCACATCGGTAAAATGCACAAGTTTTATTGTATTATTTGTATCAGCGGATAAATTACCAACTGAAATTTTTCTTTTTCTCAGCATATTAGGCTCTAAATAATGGGCATAAAGTGCAGTTGCAGCTGCAGTTGTACCAAGTAAAGCAAGAAATTTTACTGCTGTTTTCAAAATAAATACCTCTCTTTAAAACAAATCCGTTGCTATTTTTATAAGCAGAAGCACCATTACCACCAATACAATGGGTTTTATGATTTTAGTGCCGTTTCTCAGTGCCAGTTTTGAACCTATAAAATTACCTAAAATATTTGATATGGCAGCCGGAATTGCCAAAGAATATACCACTTTTGAATTTAATATAAAAGTAGTCAGTGCTGCAATATTTGAAGACAGGTTTACTATTTTTGCGTTTCCCGAGGCTGTCAGCATATCAAGACCTAAAAGTCCGGTGTATGCAAGCATAAGAAACATACCCATTCCGGGGCCGAAAAATCCGTCATATATTCCCAGTAATATTCCTATGGCACAGGAAATAAAAACTGTTTGAGTTTTGGTAAGATTTTTTTCTCTTGGTTTGTCAAAATTTTTGTTAAATACCGTAAACACAGCAATAATGGGAACCAATATCAGCAAAACATATTTTAGATACACCTCATCTATAATAAGCGCAAGTCTGGAGCCCATTGTAGAACCCACAAAGGCACAGACCATGGAAATAAGTGCTGTCATAAGATGAAATCTTTTATTTTTTATATATACCCATGTTGCCACGGAAGTTCCGCAGGAAGATGCAAATTTATTTGTACCTAAAGCCATATGAGGAGGTATTCCTGCGGCATAATATGCTGGCAGAGAAATAAGTCCCCCTCCCCCCGCTATTGAGTCTACAAAGCCTGCCAAAAATACGGCTATGCAGACGAATATTACAGTTGAAATTTTAAATTCCATATATATCTCCGATGATTATTTTGTTTGAGAAGTGTGTTTTTCTCTTAAATAGGTGGATTCCAAGTCGCTTAGATGAAGTTTAACCGCCATCGGGTATTTTTCGTAAGCCAAACTTATGGCAAAGTTTCCGGATTTTGCACTGTCATCAAATCCGCCCATATGCCATCTGATAGCCATAGCTTCGGAAGTTTTAAGGCGCATAAACCTTTCTATAAGAAAAACGGATTTTTCGCCATGGCCATATGGAAAACTGTCTTCCACTATATAATAGGGAACTTTTTCCCACTGACCGGTTTCCTCATTTTTGACATTGCGTGTGGAAGTTTTATAAAACTGTGCTTTGCACAAATCATGAAGAAGTGTACATATTACCACGCTTTCCATATTGTCGGTATCGTCAAAATGCTTATCCATATAAGTATTGTAAACACTCAAACTGTGCATAACAAGTCCGTTTTCACAGGCACAATGAAATTTTGTACTGGCAGGAGCGGTAAAGAAATCCGTTTTTTTAAGCCATTCCATCAATTCTTTAGCTCCTTCACGCTTTACATTTTTCATGAATATTTCCTCAAATTTTTCGTGGTAATTCATATAGCCAAATCCTCCTTGAAAGAAAATTTATCTTATAGCAATTCTTCTGCCGTTTTTTAATCCATAAATACAAGGCTTAACATCATTATAGTCGCTTTCGGGATTGTTTTCCTCAGAAAACTTGCCTGAGGTAAATACAGTAACCAATTTTCCATCAAAAAACTCTTTGTAACCGTCTTCAAAAGCCTCATGACCCCGGATTATCATATCAATGCCGAATTTAGAGCAAAACTCATCAAAATCACTACGGTAGAAACTGAATCTTCTCCTTTTTAAATCAAGTTCATAATCTTCGGCGGGGTCGCTCCACATCATATTAAATGCGGGAGTATCACCTTTAAAATCCAATAAGTCTTCTCTATTTGAATTTAAGTCCGATATAAATTTAAAATGGCCGAATTTTGTTTTATCAGGTGTTTCCGATGTATTTTTAGGTCTTGGTATTCCGCCATGTGTCAATAAATAAATCATATCCTTGTCATATACCACTGCCAAATTACACAGTGAATCAAAAAAGCTGTGATATTTTCTCAAAAGACACATATCTTTTCCATGTTCTTTCAGCTTATTAAAAAGCATGGCAGTAAAGTAGTCATCATCGGTGGTGCCGATATTTCTTCCCACACAAAGCTTGTATTCGTTTTCTGACAAAACCTTTCCTCCGTCATGGTTTCCTCGGAGAAAGAAGATATTTTCAGGGAAAAGATATTTTAAAATCATAATAAGTTCAAGAGTTTTGAACATTTTATTACCTCTGTCCACATAGTCCCCTAAAAATATAAAATTTATTCTGTCCCCTCTCTGAGCTTTTTTCAAAAATTCCACTCTTTCCAAAAAATGCAGCAGTGTAAGACTGTCCCCATGCAAATCACCAAGTACATAGGTTTCACTGTCTGTATTATCTATAAAATAAATATTTTCACCCCATTTGCCATTTTCAAAGTTTCCTTTTAAATCCGCAAAAGATATATTTTCATGGGTGAGCCTGTCATTTACGGCACTTTCCTCGGAATTTTTTATTTTAATAAGTTCATCTATAAGAAAAGTTTCCAGTTCCTCCATAGTACTTATTCTTTTATCTATGGATACATAATTTACTATATCCTCTGTTTTTATTTTGTTTTTTTCTGCTTTTCTTTTTAAAAGAAGCAATTTTTGCATATTATCCATTATAACAAACCCTCAGATTTTATAAATACTATCTCATTGTTTCTCTGATTACTCTAAGCATATTTCCGCTGCAAATTTTATCAATTTCATCATCGGTAAAATGCCGGCTTAAAGCATCAATTATCATCGGCATACCTGAGTAGTCCGCAAATTCCAGCTCACTGCCTATGCCGTCAAAGTCGGAGCCAAATCCCAAAGCGTCAATTCCGGCTTTATCTTTTATGTAAATCATATGTTTTACAACAGAGTTAATATCGGTATAATTTTCGTTTTCGTTTAAGAAAGAGGCACAGAAGTTAATACCCACAATTCCGCCTTTATTTCCCAAAGTTTTCAGCATATCATCTGTGAGATTTCTGGGGTGATTGCAAAGACTTCTGCAACAGGAATGAGATGCTGCAAAGGGTTTTTTGCTGTATTTGGCAACATCATAAAATCCACCGTCGGAAAGATGAGAAACATCAATAATCATGCCAAGCTCATTCATTTTTTCCACCACTTCAATGCCAAAGGGTTTAAGTCCCAGTTTCATTTTATCTTCTTCCCGTGAATTAGGATAAGCCAGGGAATTTTCGTAATTCCATGTAAGTGAAATAAGTCTTACACCATCGTTATAAGCTTCAATTAAGCGGTTTATATCTCCGTTTAAAGGCACACCGTCTTCAATGGTGAGTATTCCGGACATTTTGCCTGCGGCTTTATTTTTCATAATG
Source organism: Oscillospiraceae bacterium (assembly GCA_020024235.1). Classification (GTDB taxonomy): domain Bacteria; phylum Bacillota; class Clostridia; order Oscillospirales; family Ruminococcaceae; genus JAHHUA01. The sequence continues at coordinate 463 of JAHHUA010000027.1, read as the reverse complement.
TCATCATAATTATATGCAGGCATTATGTAATCCTTATTTTTTTCCATCTCGGTTTTATAAATATTCAAGGCTTTTTTATAAAATTCATAGGCTGACTTCGGAATAGGTTCAGGTTCTCCGTAATGTGTGGGGATAAAAATTGCAAAAAACTGTGCCAAAGCATCACCTTTTTGCAGCTTTTTAACAGAAATTTGACCTTCATAGTCATAAAGTTCCTTAGGAGTTTCCGCTGTGGTTATAGCACCTATTGTATCACAGTGCATATCTATAATTTTCATTTTTTAGAACAATCCCTTCTGTTTAACCATTAGTATAACAACATATTACCTTGTAATCATATTACAAATTCATCAATTTGTCAAAAGAAAAATAGTATTGTAATTATAATTTGTTATTTATTTTAAAAAACAAGTATTATGTATAGTAAAATTTTTTTAATAAATTATTTTTATTGTAATATTTG
>JAHHUA010000026.1 GCA_020024235.1 Oscillospiraceae bacterium | reverse complement strand
TTATTTTATAAAATTTGATATGATATATAAAAAAGGAAAGGAAGATTATTGATGGTAGAAGATTTAAAAGTAATGGCTCCCGGAAAACTTAATTTGTACTTGGATATAATCGGAAAAAGACCTGACGGCTATCATGATTTAAAAATGATAATGCAAAGTATAAATTTATGTGATGAAGTTAACATTACTATTACACACGACAGAAATATAGAAATTATTTCCTCTGATAAAGATGTACCCACCGATGAAAACAATATAGCTTATAAAGCTGTGCAGATTTTTTACAGCACCTGTATGCAGAAGTTTTCCGGTGTTAAAATAACAATAAAAAAACAAATACCTGTTGAGGCCGGTATGGGTGGTGGCAGTGCAGATGCAGCAGCAGTTTTGGTGGGACTTAATGTTATTGAAGGAAATCCTGTTTCCGATATAAAGCTTATGGAGCTTGCCGAAAAAATCGGAGCAGATGTTCCTTTTGCCATAAAAGGCGGAACCTGTATTGTAAATGGAACAGGTGATATAATTACACCTATTAAACCTTTGGAAAACATATATTTTGTAATAGTAAAGCCGGCAGGAGGAATTTCCACTGCTGCAGCATATAAGGAAATTGACAACAAAAAAGTTTTTTTAAAAGATAAATTTAAAGAGATGACAGAGGCTGTGGAAAGCGGTAATGTCAATGAAATGAAAAAATATATGCAAAATGCCTTTGAAGTTGTATGTTCCGCTCCTGAAGTTGAGTGGAGCAAACAGGAATTATTGGCAGAGGGTGCCGAAGTTTCCATGATGACAGGTTCAGGGTCTGCAGTTTTCGGAATTTTCAGTGATTTGAAAAAAGCTGAAACCGCTCAAAAAAATCTGCAAAAGAAATTTGCAAAGGTATATTTGGCAGAGCCTATATCCGAAGGAAGCTATTTTGTTTTATAAAGAGGTGGATGATAATTGGCGGCAAAATTAAGTGCGGATATACAGTTTATTAAAGGTGTGGGAGAAAAAAGAGCAAAACTCTATAATAAAATAGGTATAAACACTGTAGGAGATTTGCTGCATTACTATCCAAGAAACTATATAAACGCAACTAAGTCCATAAAAGCTGCGGAAGTTGTACCCGGTGAAACGGCAGTACTGCGTCTTACCATAGCAAGTGTAGGAGCAGAACAGCACATAAGAAAAGGTATGAGTATTTTTAAAGTAAAAGCCTTTGATGAAACTGCCACTGTTATAATTACATTTTTTAATGCAAAATATACTGTTGAATCTCTGGAAGAAGGATCTGAGTATCTTTTTTACGGCAGAGTAAACGGGAATTTTCTCAGAAAAGAAATGTCTGCACCTATGATTTTAGGTAGGGGGGATTTTTACGGTATGATTCCGGTTTATTCACTTACAGCAGGACTTACCTCCAAAATGATAAATCTAGCCGTAAAAGCCGCTTTGGACTCTGCGCTGGAAAATGCCGCCGATGCTTTGCCGCCTTCGGTGCGTCAAAAACATAAATTATGTGAAATAGAATATGCCGTGAGAGAAATACACAATCCCGATGATGAAACCGCTTTGAAAATTGCCAGAAGAAGACTGGTTTTTGAGGAATTGCTGATTTTGTCTTTGGGTTTATTAAAAGTGGGAAGCTCCGATGAAAAGCGGAAAACCGAAAAACTGGAAGCGAAATCTCTTGAGGAATTTTATAATATTCTGCCCTATAAACTGACTGAAGGACAGCTTTCAGCAATAGATGAAATTATTTTGGATATGACAAGCGGAAATGCCATGAACCGATTGGTACAGGGAGATGTGGGCTGCGGAAAAACCATGGTAGCAGCTGCTGCAATGTATTTTGCTTTTTTAAACGGAAAACAGTCTGCCATGATGGCACCTACGGAAATACTGGCAGTTCAGCATTACGAAAATATAAAAGAAACCTTGGGAAAGCTGGGGGTTAAGGTATCAATTTTGACAGGTTCCATGAAAGCAAAAGATAAAAAAGAAATAAAAGAAGCTTTAGCAAAGGGTACAGCTCATGTCTGTGTAGGAACTCATGCAATTTTGACGGAAGATGTGGAATTTAAAAATTTAGCATTGGTTATAACTGATGAACAGCACCGTTTTGGTGTGGCTCAAAGAACAAACCTTGCTCAAAAAGGAGTTTGTACTCATACATTAGTAATGTCTGCAACGCCTATTCCCAGAACACTGGCACTGATTGTATACGGTGATTTGCAGGTTTCCCGCATAACACAAATGCCAAAGGGAAGAAAACCTGTGGAAACCTTGAAAATAGACAGCGGAAAAAGACAAAGGGCTTTTAACTTTATAAAATCAAAACTGGATATGGGAAATCAGGCTTATATAGTATGTCCTCTTATTGAAAACACAGGAGAGGAACATTCCCTTAAATCCGCAGTGGAATATGCCGGCGAAATAGCTAAAAGGCAATTTGCGGACTACAGTGTCGGTATAATACACGGCAAAATGAAGGCTTGGGAAAAAGATAAAATTATGGAACAGTTTAAAACGGGAAAAATACAGCTTTTGGTTTCTACCACTGTTATAGAAGTGGGTGTTGATGTGCCAAATGCCATTGTTATGATGATTGAAAACGCAGAGCGCTTCGGATTAAGTCAGCTGCATCAGCTCCGGGGACGGGTTGGCAGAGGAAATGATGAAAGCTGGTGTATATTGGTCAGTGACAGTAAAAATCCCGAAACTCAAAGAAGGCTCAAGGTTCTTTGTGATACAAACAGCGGCTTTGATGTGGCAGAGGAAGATTTAAAACTCAGAGGTGCCGGGGATTTTTTCGGAAATCGTCAACATGGGCTGCCGGAATTTAAAATTGCCAGTTTAACAGGGGATTTTGATGTTTTACAGGAAGCCAGAAAGGAAGCAGAAGAAATTCTTTCATTAGACCCTGATTTGCAAAGTTTTGAAAACAGATATTTAAACAGTAAGATGAAATCCATGTTTGCAGCTGTAGGATATGCCCCTAATTAATAAAAAACACTGAAAAAACCATAAAAACAAAGGATTTATTTTAATATAATAAGCTAAAAACTATTGATTTTGTGTCTGATATGTGATATAATTTCGTTGAAAGTATAAAGGACTGCATGAAAGACTGGGTTTACTCCCGGTCTTTCGTTTATATTAGCGATAATTTTTAAAATAAGGAGAAACAATAATGGTAAATGGCAAAAAGCAAAATACCTGTGATATTTGTGCGGAAATTGCAAAACCTGTTTTGGATGAACTTGGTCTTTTCCTTTGGGATGTCAGATTTGAAAAGGAAGGCAGCCTTTGGTTTTTGCGCTACTTTATTGACAAAGACGGGGGAGTTTCCATTGACGACTGTGAGAATTTCAGCAGAAGAATTGATCCCATGTTAGATGAAGCCGACCCTATAAGCCAAAGCTATTATTTAGAAGTATCTTCTCCGGGAACCGAGAGAGAACTTTCCAAAGAATGGCATTTTAAGGCTTGTGTGGGTGAGGAAGTTTTAATAAAGCTTATAAGACCAAGAGATGGTCAAAGAGAATTTACAGGTATTCTTAAAGCTTATGAAAACGGAAAGATAACTGTTGAATCAGGCGGTAAAAATGAGGTTTTTGAGAAAAACGAAACAGCGTTTGTAAGAATATATGACAATTATTTGGACGGAGGTAATGACTAAAATGGCTGTAAATGCAAATGCAGAAATATTTAAAGCACTTGAAATGCTGGCTGCAGAAAAAGAAATAGAACTTGAATATCTTATTGAAAAAATTAAGGCTGCCGTAGTAATTGCTGTAAAGCGTGATATGGGCGGATATGATGACAACATTGTGGAAATTGACCCGGATAAAAAGAGATTTTATGTAGCAGTAAGAAAACTGGTTTCCGAAGAAGTAAAGGAACCTTATGAAATACTTTTGGCTGATGCCCAAAAATACAATCCCAATGCTATGATTGGAGATTTGGTGGAAGTACCTTTGGAAACCAAAGAAGTGGGAAGAATTGCCGCTCAGACAGCTAAACACGTTATTAGACAGGGCATAAGAGAAGCTGAAGAACAGCATCTTTATGAAGCTTATCAAAGTAAAGAACATGATATAGTAACTGTTAATATAGTCAGAATTGACCCCAGAAAAGGCAATATCACCGTTGAGATGGGCAACACAGAAACAATCCTCACAAAGGCTGAACAAATCCCGGGAGAAGAATATAAGGAAGATACCAAAATAAAAGTTTATCTTTCCGAAGTATCCAACACCGAAAGAGGCCCCAGAATGATTATATCCCGTTCTCATCCGGGACTTGTAAAAAGGTTATTTGAAATGCAGGTTCCTGAAATATATGACGGAACTGTGGAAATTAAATCCATTGCCAGAGAAGCCGGAAAAAGAACAAAAATTTCAGTTTGGTCAAAAGACCCCAATGTAGATGCAGTAGGTTCATGTATAGGTGCTAAGGGAATAAGAGTTGCAGGCATTGTGGAGGAACTGGGGGGAGAAAAAATAGATGTTGTTAAATATTCCGATGATCCAAAGGAATTTGTAGCAGCAGCTTTATCCCCGGTAAATGTTATCAGTGTGGAAATAGAAGATGAAGAAGCAAAAAGCTGCAAGGTTACTGTTCCTGATAATCAGCTTTCACTGGCTATCGGAAACAAGGGTCAAAATGCCAGACTTGCTGCCAGACTTACAGGCTGGAAAATTGACATCAGACCTGAAAGCGGTTTTTACGGCGAGGACAAGGAGTAATATAAAAAAATGCCAGAAAAGAAAATACCATTGCGTATGTGCATAGGCTGTGCGGAACATAAGCCGAAAAAAGAACTGGTGAGAATTGTAAAAAGTCCCGAAGGGGAGATTTCTGTAGATCTCACAGGCAGAAAAAACGGCAGAGGAGCATATATTTGCCATAACGGAGAATGCCTTAAAAAAGCAAGAAAAACAAGAAAATTGGAGAGAACATTTTCATGTGAAATATCCGATGAAATATATGACAGACTGGAAGGTGAGCTGGCTGGAAAAGAATAAATTTTTATCCATGCTGGGTATAAGCAAAAAAGCAGGCAAACTTATAGCGGGTTATGACCCTGTTGAAGAAGCTATAATAAAAAAGAAAATTGTTATAGTTATGCTTTCAAATGAACTTTCCGAGAAAAATAGGGCTAAAATAAAAAAATCCGCAGAAAAATATAATATCCCCGTAAAAGAGATTCATTTTTCAATGGAGGAAATAGGCTGGGCTTTGGGCTCTAAACCCACCGGCATATTAGGAATATCCGATAATGGGCTTGCCTGTATATTGGAAAAATCAGCTCTTTAACAAATATGTTAATTAAAGATACCAGCGACAAAGGAGGCTGACATAAATGATAGATAAATACCGTGTTCATGAGGTTGCAAAGGATTTGAAAGTTTCTAATAAAGACATTATTGACTTTTTGGCAGAACATTTTCCTACTCAACCGAAAAAACATATGACAGCTTTAGAAGAAGAAGAACTTAATCTTGTGTTTGAACATTTTACTAAAAAAACACAGGTAGAAAATTTTGAGGAGTATTTTGCCATGGGTGAAGGAAAAACAGCAAAAAATATAGATAAACCGGTTAAAACCGAAAAAACAGCAGAAAAGAAACCAAAGACAGAATCAAAGCCAAAAACAGAAAAGACAGAAGTTAAGACAGAACAAATATCCCAGCCTAAAACAGAACAGAAATTTGATAAACCATCACCGAAATCTCAAGGCGACAAGCCTTTTAACAAGGATAAACAAGGTGGTTTTAACAAAGAAAATAAGGGCGAAAAATCATTTAATAAAGACTTTAACAAAGATGGCAGAGATAATAAATTCAGTGGTCAAAACAGAGGGGATAAGCCTTTTAACAAGGATAAACAAGGCGGATTTAACAAATTTGACAAAGGCGATAAACCATTTAACAAGGACTTTGGCAAGGACAGATTTGACAAAGGGGACAAATACGATAAATTTGATAAATTCGGCAATGAAAGAAAATTCGGCGGAGAAGAAAAGAAAAAGAAAACCGTACACCCTGCCAATATGCCAAGAAAAACCAATCCAAATGTTGATACCAGTGAAACAAAAATAGTTGATTTAAGAGCTGCCAATGTAGATCTTGATAAATACAACGAAAGATATGAACAAATTGCTCCTGCAATGAATACAAAGAACGATTATGTAAAAAAACAGAAAATTACACAGCGTTCTGCAAGAAAAGGCAAACCAATGCTCTCTAAAAATGAGAAAGAGGCTGAAAAGCTGAGAAAACTGGAACTTGAAAGACAGAGAAGACAAAAGCTTGAAATTACAATTCCCGAAGAAATTTCCGTAGGTGATTTGGCATCAAGACTTAAAATTCAGTCCAGCGAAATTATCAAAAAACTTATGGGACTTGGCATAATGGCTTCTATAAGTGAAGTTATAGATTATGATACTGCAGCTTTGGTAGCTATGGAAATCGGTGCTAAAGTTTCCCCTGAAGTTGTGGTTACAATTGAGGAAAGACTTTTTGTGGACGATGAAATCGAAGATACAAATCTTCAGCCAAGAAGCCCAATTGTTGTTGTTATGGGACACGTTGACCATGGTAAAACCTCACTTTTGGACGCTATCAGAAAAACCAGTGTAACATCAGGAGAAGCCGGTGGTATTACACAGCATATCGGTGCTTATCAAACAGAAGTAAACGGCAAGAAAATCACATTCCTTGACACTCCCGGACACGCTGCATTTACATCAATGCGTGCAAGAGGTGCTCAGGTTACTGATATTGCAATTCTTGTGGTTGCAGCTGATGACGGTATTATGCCTCAGACTGTTGAAGCTATTAACCATGCTAAAGCAGCTAATATTGATATTATAGTGGCTATTAATAAGATTGATAAACCTACAGCAAACCCGGAAAAAGTGAAACAGGAACTTACAGAGTATGGGCTTGTTCCAGAAGAATGGGGCGGAGATACAATTTGTGTTCCTATTTCTGCAAAACAGGGTATAAATCTCGACCAGCTTTTGGAAACTGTACAGCTTGTTGCAGATATTAAAGAACTTAAAGCAAACCCCGACAGAATGGCAAAGGGTGCTGTTATTGAAGCAAACCTTGATAAAGGAAGAGGTCCTGTTGCAACTGTTTTGGTTCAGACAGGTACTCTCCGTGTAGGTGATACTATTATTGCAGGTACTGCCTTGGGTAAAGTGCGTGTAATGCTTGACGACAAAGGAAGAAGAATCCAGGAGGCAGGACCTTCCACACCTGTAAGCATCACAGGTCTTGATAATGTTCCCAATGCAGGTGATACATTTAACGGTGTTGAAGATGAAAGACTGGCTAAGGAACTTGTTGACAAGAGAATTCACGAAGCTAAGGAAGAACAATTTAAATCTTATCAGAAAGTTACTTTGGATAATCTCTTTGACCACATTTCCGAAGGCGATATGAAAGAACTTCCTGTCATTGTTAAGGCAGATGTTCAAGGTTCCGTAGAAGCTGTAAAGCAGTCTTTGGAAAAACTTTCAAATGAGGAAGTAAGAGTAAGAGTAATTCACGGTGCAGTAGGTGCAGTTACAGAATCCGATGTTATGCTTGCAAATGCGTCCAACGCTATTATTGTAGGATTTAATGTAAGACCTGACCCTATTGCAAAGGAAAATGCGGAACATGATAATGTCGATATTCGCCTTTACAGAATTATTTACGATGCTATTGACGAAATAGAATCCGCTATGAAAGGTATGCTTTCTCCTAAATACAGAGATGTTGATTTGGGCAGAGCAGAAGTAAGAACAGTTTATAAAATTACAAATGTAGGTACTGTTGCAGGTTGTTATGTAACCGAGGGCAAGATTGCAAGAAATGCAAATATCAGAGTTGTAAGAGATGGTATTATTATTGCCGATGACAAGCTTTCCAGTCTAAAAAGATTTAAGGACGATGTTAAGGAAGTTGCAAGCGGTTATGAATGTGGTATGACTTTGGAAAAATATAAGGACATTAAAGAAGGAGATTTCTTTGAAGCTTATATTGTAGAAGAATACCGTGAAGATTAATCCCATTAAAATGAATTTAACTCTTTTATTTGCAGATACTAATTATAGTATAAGAGGTTAAGGGGAATTTGATATTTGTTAAAATAATTAAAATTTCCCCTATAAACTTAAATTTGCATAATTACTTTGGGCGACAGAAAATTGTGTAAAAATGTGAAGTTACAGCCCTTTTTGTGGGCAGGGAGGAAAATATGGCATCATTTAGACAGGACAGACTCGCCGAAGATGTAAAAAGAGAACTTACGGATATAATGCGTGGTTTAAAGGACCCCAGAATAACAGGACTTTTGAGCATAGTCAGAGTGGAACTTAGCCGGGATTTGTCCTGGTGCAAGGTTTATATAAGCTCTATGGACGGAATGGAAGCTGCAAAAAATTCTGTTGTGGGACTTAATAATGCCGCAGGTTTTGTAAAACATGAAATCGGCCAAAGATTGGATATGAGAAAAACACCTCAATTCAAATTTATTGCAGATGATTCTATTGAACACAGTGCAATTATAAATGAAAAGCTTAAAAAGCTGCTTTAACAGAGGTAGAGTTATGAGTGAATATATATCTTTGGATAAATGCTGTGAAATATTAAAAACCCTTGACAATGTTTTGATTTTGACACATAAAACTCCCGATGGAGATACATTGGGTTCAGCTTACGGACTTATGGGAATATTTAAACTTATGGGCAAAAAAGCAAGGGTTATATGCAGCGATGATATTCCAAAAAAATACAGTTATTTTACAGAAAAATTCCCTATGGAGGAATTTGAAATTGAAAATATAATTTCCACAGATGTGGCAGATACAGGTCTTTTGGGAGAAAAATTGCAGCAATATGCAGATAAAGTGGTATTGGCAATCGACCATCACCGCACTCACAAGGATTTTGCTCAAAACATATATGTGGATGCTGATTCACCTGCTACAGCGGAAATTATTTATACCATTTCCGAAAAATTAGGGGTAAAATTGGATATTAATTCCGCTAACGCATTGTTTACAGGCATTTGTACCGATACAGGCGGCTTTAAATTTGACAGTGTAAAGCCATATACCCATATTGCAGCAGCCAGACTTATGGAACTTGGTGCAGAAAGTGCAAAAATCAATAAAATTTTGTTTAATACAAAATCAAAAGAAAAATTAGCTTTGGAAACAAAAGTGTTAAATAATCTTAAATTTTATTTTGATAATACCTGTGCTTTGGCGGCTGTATTCCAAAAGGATATGGAAGAAAGCGGAGTTTCCGATGAGGATTTGGAAGGGGTGGCTTCCATTCCTGCCACTATAGAAGGGGTGGAAATAGGAGTTACACTGAAAGAAAAAGAGGGCGGATTTAAAATTTCCATGCGTTCAAACCAATATGCCGATGTATCAAAAATTTGCAAAGAATTGGGTGGCGGAGGACATATCCGTGCGGCAGGCTGCTTTATAGCGGGCAGTTATGAAAACGCTGTGGATACTATAATGAAAACTATAGATGAAATTGCAGGGGTTTCTCTTAAAGAAAACAGTAATTTTAAAAAATAAGGCAAAACAATAGGAGGTGAAACCATGGAAAAATTTGAAGGAATAATTTTAATAGATAAACCTGAAGATTACACTTCCTTTGATGTTGTTGCCAGACTCAGAGGCATGGCAAAAACCAAAAAAGTCGGACACAGCGGAACACTGGACCCTATGGCTACGGGAGTATTGCCATTGTTTTTCGGCAGAGCCGTAAAAGCTGTGGATATACTGCCTGTGCAGGATAAAAAGTACAGAGCTGTGGCTAAATTGGGAATTACCACCGATACCCAGGACATTATGGGAAAAATATTGACGGAAAGCGACAAACGGCCGTCAAAAAATGAGATTATTGAAGTTATAAACAGCTTTGTGGGAAAACAAAATCAGCTTCCTCCCATGTATTCTGCTGTACAGGTTGATGGCAAAAGACTTTATGACCTGGCAAGACAGGGAATTGAAGTGGAAAGAGAAACCAGAGAAATAATTATTCACTCCATTGATATTTTATCGGTGGAAAAAGATGAATTTACCATTGATGTGTGTTGCTCAAAGGGAAGTTATATAAGAACACTCTGTCATGACATAGGTGAAAAACTTGGCTGTGGTGCTGCATTGAGCAAGCTTCGCAGAACAATGGCCGGGGGATTTGAAATAGCTGACTGCATAACCTTGGATGAGGCTCAAAAACTTACGGGAGAAGGAAAACTTCATGAAAGACTTATCCCTGTTGGGAGAGTGTTTGCTCACCTTCCCAGTCTTACATTGGAGGAAAAAGATTCCCGCCATTATTTAAACGGTGTGAAAATGACTGCAAAAAGATTCGGTGTAAATTCTTCTGTCGGAGATATTGCAGTATATAATCACAAAAATCAATTTATGGGGATATCTTATGTAAATGAAAGAGGTTTTCTCGTAAGTAAAAAGCAGTTTATGATTTTGGAGGGTTAGCCTTTTGAATGTAGTATATGATTTAAATGAGGAAATAACTCCCGAAGGCAGAGCTGTGGCATTGGGTTTTTTTGACGGGGTTCACCTTGGGCATAAAGCAGTTTTGGAAAAAGCTGTTTTAAATAGGGACAACCTTTTGCCCTGTGCTTTTACCTTTATTATGGATAAAAATTTTTGTCCCGAAAAAAAGAAAAAAAGCCTTGCAGTACAAACAGAGGAAGAAAAATTTAAATGTATGGAAGAAATCGGGATAAAAGAGATTTTTTGCCCTGATTTTTCCTCCTTTATGAGCCTTTCTCCTGAAGAATTTGCCCAAGGGATACTTATTGAAAAATTTTATGCAAAAGTTATTTGTTGTGGCAAAGACTTTCGTTTCGGAAAAAATGCCCAGGGTGATATTAACTTTTTAAAGTCAATATGTGAAAAACACAAAATTACTTTGGATATTATCGACCCTGTACTTTACAAAGGTGAAATTATAAGTTCCACTGCCATAAGGCAGGCAATTTCCATAGGGGATATGAAGAAAGCTACCGATATGTTAGGGCGTTATTATTCTATAGAATCTGAGGTTATACACGGAAAACAGCTTGGAAGAACAATAGGTTTTCCCACTATAAATCAAAGAATACCCAACTGCCACACTGTTCCGAAATTCGGGGTTTATGCGGCAATAATAACAACTTCTGACGGAAAAAAATATGCAGGTGCGGTTAATGTGGGTGTTAAGCCTACAGTGGGCAGTGATGAAGTATTGGCAGAAACTTATATCTGTGATTTTAATGAAGAAATATACGGGAAAACGGTTAAAACAGAGTTTGTGGAGTTTTTGAGAGGGGAAAAGAAATTCGACAGCCTTGATGATTTATCAAATGCTATAAGAAAAGATTCGGATAAATCCCGAAAAATTTTTATGGAGATTTTAGAGAATGAAAGGAAGAATGTAAAATGAACTCTACTCAAGAGGAATTAGCCACACAACCGGTGGGCAAACTTTTGGTAAAACTTGCTACACCGGCAATTACAGCCCAGATTATCAATGCTCTTTATAATATTGTAGATAGAATGTATATAGGTCATATGGAGGGCACCGGTGCTTTGGCACTTACCGGTGTAGGGCTTACTTTTCCGATTATTATGATTATATCAGCTTTTTCAAGCCTTATAGGTATGGGAGGTGCACCGAGAGCTTCCATAAAAATGGGTGAAAAAAATAATGAAGGCGCAGAAAAAATTTTGGGCAACTGCTTTATGGCACTTATTTATATTTCAGTAATTCTTTCAGTGGTGTTCAGTGTATTTAAAAAACCACTGCTTTATATGTTTGGTGCCAGTGATGAAACTATTGTTTATTCCATGGATTATTTGAGTATTTATTTAATTGGTACAATTTTTGTACAGCTGACTATGGGTATGAACGCATTTATCACAGCTCAGGGATTTGCAAAAATCAGTATGTGGACAGTATGTATAGGAGCCGGATTTAACATTATACTGGACCCGATATTTATTTTTGGATTTAAAATGGGTGTTAAGGGAGCGGCTACTGCAACAATTATTTCCCAGGCAATTTCCGCAGTATGGGTTCTTTTCTTCCTTTTCGGAAAGAAAACCAACCTGAAAATTAAAAAGGAAAATCTTAAAATTCAGTGGTCAGTACTTTCTCCTGCCATTGCACTGGGACTTTCTCCATTTGTAATGACATCAACGGAAAGCCTTGTAAATATTGCTCTTAATTCCAGCCTTCAAAAATTGGGCGGAGATGTTTATGTAGGAGCTATGACGATTATCGGCAGTCTTATGCAAGTTTGCATGATGCCGCTGCAAGGTCTTTCTCAGGGAGCTCAGCCTATTATCAGCTTTAACTATGGCGCTAAAAACAGCGGCAGAGTAAGAAAAACCTTTAAACTGCTTATAACATCATCTTTTACCTATGCTGCATTGATGTGTATTTCAATTTTATTGTTCCCAAAAATATTTATTTCTATTTTTACAAATGACCCGGCAGTAACAGAAGTTACTATTTGGGCAGCGAGAATATTTATGTGCGGTGTATTTGCAATGGGTGTGCAGATTGCCTGTCAGCAGACTATGGTTTCATTGGGACAGGCAAAAATTACTTTATTTTTAGCTCTTTTAAGAAAAATTATATTGCTGATACCACTTATATATATTATTCCTGCTGTATTTAAAACCGGAGTTACAGGTGTATTTTTGGCAGAACCTATTGCAGATATTACAGCTGCTACAGTTACATTTATCTGCTTTATTACTACTTTCCCCAAACTTATGAAACGAATAAAATCTTCTGAACCTGAAATAAAATAATTAAGAGGTGAAAACATGGCGGATAAACGCGAAAATATACGAAATTTTTGTATAATTGCCCATATTGACCACGGGAAAAGTACCTTGGCAGACAGAATTTTGGAAAAAACAAGAACTGTTGCCCAAAGAGATATGTCATCTCAGATTTTGGACAATATGGATATTGAAAAAGAAAGAGGAATAACCATTAAAGCCAGAGCAGTTTCACTGGAATATACCGCAAATGATGGGAAAGTTTATAATTTTAATCTTATAGATACCCCCGGACATGTGGACTTTAATTATGAGGTTTCCCGTTCTTTGGCAGCCTGTGAAGGGGCAATTTTAATAGTTGACGCATCGCAGGGTATTGAAGCTCAAACTTTGGCTAATACTTATTTGGCTGTTGAACATAATTTGGAACTGCTTCCTGTTTTAAATAAAATTGATCTTCCTTCTGCCGAACCGGAGAGAGTGGCTAATGAAATTGAAGATATTATTGGCATACCTGCTTTGGACGCACCGAGGATTTCTGCTAAAAACGGTATTAATATCGAGGAAGTTTTGGAGAGAATTGTAACAGATATTCCAGCACCAAAAGGCAATGATGAAGAACCCTTGAAAGCACTTATTTTTGACTCATATTATGACAGCTACCGTGGTGTAATTGTTTATGTTAGAGTTATGAGCGGTGTGGTAAAGCCGGGAATGAAAATTAAAATGATGGCAAGCGGGGCTGAATTTACTGTTGTTGAAACAGGTACTATGGGTGCTACTACCATGAACCCTAAAAGCGAGCTTTTTGCAGGACAGGTTGGATATATTACAGCCAGCATTAAAAATGTAAGAGATACCACAGTAGGAGATACAGTTACTTCTGCGGAAAATCCTGCCGATAAGCCTTTGCCCGGTTATCGAAAGGCAAACTCCATGGTATTTTCAGGTGTTTATCCTGTAGATGGAGCAAAATACCCCGATTTAAGAGATGCTTTGGAAAAATTACAGTTAAATGATGCGGCTTTAAGCTATGAACCTGAAACATCTATCGCTTTGGGATTTGGTTTCCGTTGTGGATTTTTAGGACTTCTTCATATGGAAATTATTCAGGAAAGACTGGAAAGAGAATTTAATCTTGACCTTATTACTACTGCTCCCAGTGTTGAATATAAACTTCAGCTCACCGACGGCAGAAATATTGTAGTTGATAACCCTACCAATTATCCTGACCCTCAAACAATTCTTAAAGCAGAAGAACCTATAATTAAAGCCAGCATTTTTACTCCTACCCAATATATAGGAAATATTATGGAACTTTGTCAGGACAGACGGGGAACTTATATTGACACTAAATATTTGGATACGGACAGAGTGGAACTGCATTATGTTCTTCCACTTAACGAAGTTGTTTATGATTTTTTTGACTGTTTAAAATCCCGCACCAAGGGTTATGCGTCTTTTGACTATGAACTAAGCGGCTATCAGCAGTCAAAACTGGTTAAATTGGATATTCTCCTTAACGGTGAACCTGTGGACGCACTTTCTTTTATTATTCATGCGGATAAAGCTTATGAAAGAGCCAGAAAAATGGTTGAAAAATTAAAAGAGAATATTCCACGCCAAATGTTTGAAATTCCCATTCAGGCAGCAATCGGAGGAAAAGTCATTGCCCGTGAAACTGTTAAGGCTATGAGAAAAGATGTTCTTGCAAAATGCTATGGCGGCGATATTACCCGTAAAAAGAAACTGCTTGAAAAGCAGAAAGAGGGTAAAAAGAGAATGCGTCAATTCGGCAGTGTAGAAGTGCCTCAGGAAGCATTCATGGCTGTGCTTAAACTGGATGAAAATTAAAACAGGCAAGCTAATTTGTAGAACTTGTGTTTTAGTACAGGGATTGTTTGTATAAAAATCCGAATTTCCCACAAGGACATTGACAAATACAGTTTACTATGATAGTTTTAATTTAATATAGTATTAAACTAAAATTATTATAGGAGGGAAAATATTATGGAAGAAACCTTGAACAATAAAACTGTAAATAACCATAAAAAATGGATTTTACTGATTTTTTTCATTTATGTTGTGGCATTAGGCTATTTTGCACTACGAAATGAAGTCATATTTTGGACAAGTATGTCCTATTATGAATTTATTAAGAAAACTCCGA
>JAHHUA010000025.1 GCA_020024235.1 Oscillospiraceae bacterium | reverse complement strand
GGCTTGCATTTACGGAGAAAATTTGCTAAAATATAAACGTTGACTTATCCGAAGCAAATTAAGGAGGTGCAGACACATGGCAAAATGCGACATCTGCGGAAAAGGTGTTACTTTCGGAATTAAGGTTTCTCACTCTCACAGAAGAACTAACAGAGCAATGAAACCAAATGTAAAGCGCGTAAAGGCAATTGTAGACGGTTCTCCTCGCCACATCAACGCCTGCACCCGCTGCTTACGTTCCAATAAAGTTACCCGTGCTGACTAGTTTTTTTAGATAAAGCTTACAGCAAACGAAGATTGAAGAACCGTTTTGGTTCTTTTTTCGTTTATAAGGAAAACTTTAAAAGTAAGTTCACTTTAAATTTAAAAAATTAAGCAGTTTCCCTTTTTTGGGACTGCTTAATTTTTTTTTGCTATATTTTTTTATTGATATATAGTTTCAGAAAATCATCAATGGGTATTGGTTTATTGATATAGTAACCCTGTATAAAATCACAGTTCATATCTTTTAATATGCGAAGCTGATCTATGGTTTCCACACCTTCTGCCACACATTCCAGGTTCATTTTTTTGCACATATCAATAAAACTGTGAATAACAAGACGGGTTTTGCTGTTTGAAAAAAGGTTGTTTATAAGACTTTTGTCAATCTTAATGGTGTCAAGATTAATTGTGGATAATATGGACAAATTGCTGTATTTTGAACCGAAATCATCAATGGAAATTCTGTAACCTCTGTTATGAATAAGGTTTGAAATTTTAACCAGTGTTTCTTTTTCCACATCGGCTATACTTTCTGTAACTTCTATTTCCAGATATTTGCGTGGAACTTTATATTTATTATATATTTCTTCCATCTCATCCAGCAATGTTTCGTCTAAAATTGTTTTTCTTGAAAAATTCAGTGAAACAGTAATAGGATTTATACCGTTGTCAATCCATGATTTAATCAGCTTGCAAACTGTTTCAAATACATACAGGTCTATGTATTTGAGCATACCTTTCTTTTCCATAATAGGTATAAATCTGTCGGGATATATAATAGTTCCTTGGTCATTTTTATATCTAATCAGTGCTTCGGCAGCTTCTACAGTATTTGTTTTTATGTTGAGTTTAGGCTGAAGATAGACAATAAATCTATTATCATCAATAAGTTTTTTAAGATCTGCTATACTTTCTTCATTAGAATATGAATTGTCATTGACAGTAAGAGCATAGTTTTCTTTGGCAATTCCCATTTTTTCTTCACAGGAATTTATAAGGTCATTAATTTTAATATCCGTGTCAGTCCATGAATGTCCAACAGCAAGAACATTGTTAAATTGTTTTTGGGATTCATTATAAAGCTTTTTAACACAATCTTCAAAAACATCTTGACTGACATCTTCACAGATAACAAAGAAATATCCTCCGAAAAGTCGGTACACTTTTGCACTTTTAAATATAGATGTCAATAGATTTGCAGTTTTTATAATTAAATTATCGCCATAATTTTGTCCGAAATTAAGATTGATTTTACCTAATTTGTTAATATCTATGGAAACAAGCCCCATGGATATAAGAGATTCTTCTTTAAGAGAGCTTTTATATTCGTTAAAGCTGGTGCGGTTTAACAATTTTGTCAAATTGTCATGATATTTATAAAAGGTATTGTATGCTCCGATTTGATTATCAAAAATTTTATTGCCAATAATTTTTGACACACCGTCTATAAATTCTTTGTTTTCTATATTTTCTGTAGGATTTTTGATAAAAATACAGGATACAACAATATCACTTTTGGAACCTGAGGAAATAATCAATGATTTTATTCCGTTTTTCTTAATGTAAGCGTATGTGTCTGGGTAGTTAAATTTATGGTTGTCTGTATCTTTTATAAGAATATAACCTTTTGATATAACATAATTTATAAGCATATCATTATAAAGTGTATTGTGGACATCTATTTTGCTGATGCCCTGTGAAAACAAGCGGATTATATTTTTGGTGTTGTAGTTGATTTCCGCAATGGCAACTGCATCAGGCTTATAAAAATATTTGATATATTGAATTACTGTATTTATAACATCTTCAGTTTCGGTTTTGCCTTCTGTTTCATATGCACATTTAATAAGAAGGTCTTTATATTTTTGAATATTTTCAGGTTTATTTTTTTTGTACAACGGGTCGGAAATTTTATCCATATTTTCCACAAATTCCACACATCTGTTGTTTCCGTTGGAAAGTGCTGCATCAGCGGCAATTCTTGCTTTTGAATACAGATTTTCCATATTTTCTTTTTTAGATGTGGAAAAACAGTATCCGATAGCTATAGGCAATGATTTACTGAAAGACAATGCGTATGATTTACTCATGGACTCTATCAGATTTTCTGCCAATTCCTTAACCTGATTTGGGTATAAATCATCTTTTACAAAAGCTATAAATTCTTCTGAAAAAACTTTGCTGAAAATACAAACTGAACCTAATTCCATAGAAATGGTATCAGCAAAATTTTTAAGAATAACATCAGCTTGTATATATCCGTATGCTTTGGCAATATCTTCATAAATATCCAGTTTAATAACCATAACAGCGGCTCTTTGGTTATTTTTATATTTAGAAGAAAGGATTTTTGTGGCTAAGTCATTAAATGTAACTCTGTTGTATACACCTGTAATACTGTCTTTTTCGGCTCTGGAAATCAGATTTTGTTCCAAAATTTTTTGCTCATGAATATTTCTGATATTAATATATGCGTAAATATTGCTTTTAATTGCATCTTTAATAAGATGACCTGTAATTTTATACCATTTAAGACTTCCGTCCGAGTCTATTCTTCTAAATTCCACAGCTATATGGTCTTTCCCTTGTAAAAACTGATTTTTAAGATTTTTAGCACTAAAGTCCATAATAAATTTCTTTTTATCTTCTTCATTTTCAATGGTTTTTTCCATTAGAAGGATAAAATCCTCATAGTTGCCATTATGTTTAGATATGTTTTCAAAATCATTTTCCGCACTGAAAAAACAAATGGAATTATCACTGAGGTTTAGTTGGAAGTTGCATAAAGTATTTTTAAGCAACATATTTTGAGTGTGAATATCTTCTTTATATCTTATTTCATTTTCTTTTTCAATGGTGATATCTTCACCCAATCCTATTGTTTTGATTATTTTGCCGTTTTTGTCAAATACAGAGGTGTAAGTGATTCTTTCCCACCACCAGGCTGTATTATTACCGTTTCTTTTGCGTATTTCCGCAACAACCTTTGGTTTTCCGCTGTTTACTTTTGCGTAAAGGTTTTCACATACGGATATGCTGTCCGGGTGAATATGCCCGGAAAGAATAAGCACTTCAGGAACATTTTCCAAGTCAGAGTTAAACCCATGGGCTTCCATAGAGCGCTGAGTAGCTTTAATTTTTTTGCTTTTTATGTTATATTCCCAAACAGAAATTTTAGCTTGACGCATGGCAAGAAGATAAAGCTCCTCAGTTTCCCGATTTTCTCTGCTGTTAATATTTGAGGTAAGATTAAAAGGTGCTTCTGAATTATCGGTATTTTCGGTTAATTCCAAAATCCCTGAATGAATATATTTACCTGAGGAATCAGTTTGCGTTTTATACATTTCAAAAACAGGTATTTTACTGCCGTCTTTTGCTATAAGCTTATAAAAGATACTTCCGGATTTATCAGAATTTATTAAGCTTTGATAAACATTTTTGTAATCGAAGTCCACAAGTTCTGTATAATCTGTGTTTTTGTCAATAAGCTCATTTAAGCTGTAACCTAATTTATTTAAAATTAAGTTATCCAAACATATTAAGCTGTAATTATTATTTAAGTAAAATTCGACTTTTAGGGAATTATGCTTAACTAGATTTGTTTTAAATTCCATATATTTATCCTCATAGTATATTTAAAAGTTTATTTGGAACGAATGTTATTATGTATAATACAGATATTTTAAATTCAAACAAAAAATTTGGGGTTCAATTACAAAACAGTATATACAATTTGACTATTTATGGTATTTTGTACCTGATGTAATAGAAAAAGCACGGTATATTTGCTCAAGAAGCATAAGACGGGCAAGCTGATGGGGAAAGGTCATTTCAGACATGGAAAGTTTATACTTTCCTTTATTTTTTATTTCGTCCCAAATTCCGTAAGAACCGCCTATAATAAAGCTGATATCACTGATACCGTCTACAGCCAGTTTGGAAATAAGATCCGCAAATTTTATCGAGGGCATTTGTTTTCCTTCTATGCAAAGTGGGATTACAGCACTGTTTTTCGGAATTTTTGACAGTATATTCTCTCCTTCTTTTTTCAGGCATATATCTATTTCGGAAGGCTTTGGATTATCGCCCAGTTTATATTCATCTACTTCTATAATATTTATTTTGCAGAGAGTGCCAAGTCTTTTTAAGTATTCTTTGCAGCCCTCTGTTAAATATTTTTCTTTGAGTTTTCCTACAGCAATTATATGTATGTTCATCATAGTTTTTGCCCTAAATAATAATCATTTCGCTGGGTGAATTGGCACTTGCCATATATAAAGCGTAGTCCTTGCCTTCCTGAAATCCGTGTTTTTTAAGTAGGTCAGTGGTAGTTTGTCTTGCCAAAGAGGGACGGTTATTTTCTCGGCTTAAATGTGCAAGCATAATTCTTGATGTGCCGCTTTTAACCAGTTTTAAAACTTCTTCTGCACACTGAATATTGGAAAGATGGCCTTCTTTTCCCATAATTCTTTGTTTTAAGTTGGCAGGATAGCCTGAGGATTCCAGCATGGCAGGGTCGTAGTTTGACTCTATTATAACCATGTGGCTGCCTTTTAAATTTGAGGAAACCGTATTTGAAATATAGCCTAAATCCGTAACATGAGTGATTACTGTGTTGTCGGAAGTTGTAAATTTATAACCCACACTGCAGTTGCAGTCATGGGGGGTGATAAATGCTTTAACCTGAAAGGGGCCTATTTCGGCAGTTCGGTCAATAACTTCCATTTTTGAGCCTACCGGAATATAATCGTTTTTACTAAGATAATCCAATGTAGCTTTTGTTCCGTAAACAGGGCATTTAAAATGTTTTATAAGAGGTCCTAAACCTTTTATGTGATCCAAATGCTCATGTGTTATCAAAATTCCGTCAATGGCGGAAAGATTTATTTTATTATTCATCATGGCTGAAACGGTGGATCTGCATGAAACACCGGCATCTATAATAAGACCTCTGCCAGATGAACCTATGTAATAGCAGTTGCCTGTGCTCCCGCTGAATAGTGAACAATATCTTGCCAAATTAACCATACCTCCGTGTTTTATATATTGAAAAAGGACAGAAATTTACATCTCTGTCCCTAAAAATTACTGTGCTTTTGCCATAGCAGAATCGGGGACAGTAATTTTCTTTATATCAGCGCCGATTCCTTTTAATTTATTTACTATGTCATCATAACCTCTGACAATGTGGTTTATGTCCTCGATGACAGTTTCACCATCAGCCATAAGTCCTGCTATTACCATAGCAGCTCCTGCCCGTAGATCCAAAGCTCTTACAGGGGCGCCGTTTAAGGATTTAACACCTTGGACAACAGCCACTTTTCCGTCAACCTGAATAGATGCACCCATGCGGATAAGTTCTTCCACATATTTAAAGCGATTGTCCCAAACGCCTTCTGTTACAATGCTGGCACCGTCAGCACAGGAAAGCATTGCCACCATTTGAGGCTGCATATCTGTGGGGAAACCGGGGTGGGGCATTGTTTTTATATTGATTTTTTTAAGAGGATATTCACCTTTTTTTACTCTTACTGCATCATCATATTCTTCTACAATAGCACCTGCTGCTTCCAATTTGTCGCTTATAGCTTCAAGATGCTTTGGAATTACATTTTTAATAATGACATCTCCGCCTGTGGCAGCAGCCAAAGCCATATATGTGCCGGCTTCTATTTGGTCCGGAATTATGGAATATGTTGTGCCGTGCATAATGTCAACACCGTGAATTTTGATAACATCAGTACCTGCACCTCTTATATCAGCTCCCATGGAGTTTAAAAAGTTTGCAAGGTCAACAATATGAGGCTCCTTTGCCACATTTTCCATAATTGTAATGCCTTTTGTTTTTGCGGCAGCCAGCATAACATTTACAGTAGCACCTACGGAAACCACATCAAAATAAATGTGTGAGGCAGTAAGGCTATCTGCCTGAGCGTTAATCATTCCGGAGTCAATGGTTACTTTTGCTCCCAAAGCCTCAAATCCTTTAATATGTTGGTCAATAGGTCTTACACCAAAATTGCATCCGCCCGGCATAGAAACACTGGCTTTGGAAAATCTTCCTAAAAGTGAGCCGAGAAAATAGTAAGAACCTCTTGTTTTCATTGTAAGTTCATAGGGTACAACTGGATCAACAATATTGGTAGTATCTATTTCCACAGTGGTTTTGTTTATTGTTTTTACTGTTCCGCCGAGAAATTTAATTATTTCAAAAAGATGTCCTACATCGCTTATACCTGGAACATTTTCTATAATACATTTTGATTGTGCCAAAACAGTAGCAGGAATAATAGCTACTATTGCATTTTTAGCACCACTGATTTCAACTTCGCCGTTAAGAGGACGGCCTCCGTGTATAACTAACTTTTCCAAATTCTCATTCTCCTAAAACACTGTTATGATAACAGTGGTATTTTTAAAAACCTTATATAATAATAAATAATATTTTTCCATTTTGAGTTTGTGGTAAATTCCCACAAACTCAATTATTTAATATTATAACATTATTATGTAAAAAATAAAAGCTATTTTTTCGTATTTTTATAATTTATTTTAGGATTATGCGATAATTACAAAAAATACCGCTGTCAATAATGCAAAATCGGCATATCATATTAATATATGAATGAAATAATATGAAAAG
This sequence comes from Oscillospiraceae bacterium, assembly GCA_020024235.1. Lineage (GTDB taxonomy): Bacteria > Bacillota > Clostridia > Oscillospirales > Ruminococcaceae > JAHHUA01. The sequence continues at coordinate 8,077 of JAHHUA010000025.1, read as the reverse complement.
GTGGGATTAAATGTTTATTTTTGGTGATTTTGGATGGGGACACAAAGTTATTTTTTTTACCGTTGTTTTGATTATCTCGTTTATTGTTGAATTATTTGTCATCAAATATACAAATCAAAAAAGCACAAAAAAAAATAAAAGCATTTTCATAGGCAGCAATGAGGAAAATCCCGAAAAGTTTTTGCTTGAAAATTACCGAAAAATAAAAAACAGCGGCAGATATGAAAACATGATTTTGATTTCAGGGGAGCTGGAAGGGGAAAAGGAGAGAATATGTCAAATATTCTCTAAAGAAAAAGGAATTTGCTACATAAATATTTCCGAAATTAATTAAATTTGCAAAAGGGGGAAAGATGTATTATACTGAGGTAAGCTTAAAGATAATACAAAGGAGGATTTCCCCATGATAAATGAAAGAACCGAAACCATAAACGGTCAGGTGGAAGAAATAAATTTTCGGGACGATAATTCGGGATTTACCGTGATGAATATAACATACCATGAAGAACTGCTGACAGTTGTGGGGAAATTTACCGATGTGGCAGTGGGGGAAAATGTAAAAGCAACAGGATATTTTACCACTCATTCAACCTATGGAACCGAATTTAAAGCAAAATTTATAGAACGCACACCTCCGGATAATTCCGATGCGATTTTTAAATATCTGGCATCAGGTGTAATAAAGGGAATAGGTCCTGCCATGGCTAAAAAAATTGTGGAACAATTCGGGGACGAAACCATAGAAATTATGGAAAATCAGCCTGAACGACTTATGGAAGTTAAAGGTATAACCTTTAACAAAAGCGAGAAAATTTCTGAGGAAATCAAAAGAGTTTTCGGTATAAGAGCTGTAATGCTATATCTTGCCAATTTGGGAATAACATCGGGAGAAGCGGTAGCTGTCTGGAAAAAATGGGGTGCAGCAGCTCCAAATGTTATAAGCTCCAATCCCTTTTTGCTGTGTGGAGAGGATATAGGGCTGGGATTTGAACAGGCAGATGCAATTTATGCCTCCATGGATATGCCCGGCGACAGTTTTATACGCATTCAGGGTGCTGTTATATATATTCTTACAGAAAATATGAAAAACGGACATTGCTGTATTCCCTTTGAAAAATTGGTGAAAAAAACAGGTGAACTTTTAGGGCAAAATACTGAATGTATAGAGGCTGCCATAGACACCATGCTGGGAAATACAGAACTTTCCGAATATGTTTCGGCTAAAAGATTTATTTATCTTAGAAAGCTGTTTGAAGCCGAAACTTTTATAGCGGGCAAAATTAAACTTATGCTGATGATGAATATAAACTTAAATGAAGATATAGAAAAAAAGATAGACAATTTACAAATAAGACTTGGTATAGAATATGCCAATCAGCAAAGGGCAGCCATTGCAGCCGCATACACAAAGGGTGTGATGATTTTAACAGGAGGGCCGGGTACAGGTAAAACCACTACATTAAACGGTATAATCAGGCTTTTGGAAAATGATGGAATGAAAGTTGCTTTGGCAGCACCTACCGGCAGAGCTGCCAAACGCATGGGTGAAGTTACAGGTAAAGATGCCAAAACAATTCACCGACTTTTGGAAGTGGATTTTAAAGATGAAAACGGTGTAAATAACTTTAAAAGAAATGCAAAAAATCCATTGCCATATGATGCGGTTATTATAGATGAAATGTCAATGGTGGACGTGCTTTTGTTTGAAAGTCTGCTTTTGGCACTTCGTATGGGCTGTAAACTTATTATGGTGGGGGATTCGGATCAGCTGCCTCCCGTGGGAGCGGGAAATATACTTAAAGATTTATGCGACAGCAAGCTGATAACAAGGGTAAATCTTACAGAGATTTTCAGACAGGCTGCGGAAAGTCTTATCGTAACCAATGCCCATAAAATCGTAAACGGTCAATACCCTGATTTGACAGTCAGAAATAAAGATTTTTTCTTTATGAAAAGAAATGACAGAAAACAAACCGAAACACTGGTATGTGATTTGGTGGAAACCCGTCTGCCGAAAAGTTACGGATTTTCTTCACTTTGGGATATACAGGTGCTTTCTCCTCAAAAAAACGGAAGCTTAGGCACAAAAGAACTTAATTTGGCATTGCAAAAAAGATTAAATCCTCCAAACCCTAAAAAAGCTGAACTGAAAACTCCTTTTATACTTCTGAGAGAAAATGACAAGGTTATGCAGATTAGAAATAACTATGATATAATCTGGGAGAAAAACGGTGAAGAAGGCATGGGGATTTTTAACGGAGATATAGGTATTATAGAAACCATAGACAAAGGGTCAAAGACTATTATAATAAATTTTGATGAAAGAATAGCAGCATACAGTTTTGAAATGGCAAATGAACTGGATCTTGCCTATGCAGTAACCATACATAAAAGTCAGGGAAATGAATTTGACGCAGTTATAATTCCCCTTATGGGGAATCACAGTAAACTGCATTTCAGAAATCTTTTGTATACCGGAATTACAAGAGCTAAAAAAATACTCATAATAGCAGGTGATGAAAAAACTGTCAGGGAAATGGTGGACAACGACAGAAAAACCCTTCGTTACACCAATTTGACGGCAATGCTTAAAGAAAAAGACTAAAAAAGGCAGATGAAATAAAATTTTAGATAAAATCATTGAAAAAATAAAACACATTCTTTTTACCAACAAATGTGCTGTATGCAAAAAAGTTATTTTTGAAAATGAGCATATCTGCGTGAATTGTAACAAGTTTTTATCCCTAGTTCCCGAAAATATATCATGTAAATCCCAGGTTTCCGTAAAACAAATATATTTTGATGATATGACATCACCTTTTTATTATGAAGATGCCTCCAAACAGGCTATGATTAACCTTAAATTTAAAGGTATGAAAGATAACTGTAATTTCTTTGCTGAGGAAATGGCAAAAAGATTTTTTAAACAATTTAAAAATGATAAATTCGATTATATCGCCTATGTTCCCACTACCTCCAAAAGATTAAAAGAGAGAGGCTTTAATCCTCCCTATATTATGGCAAAAAAATTTTCCGATATAGTGTGTATTCCTATATTGGAGGGTGTATTCAGCAGGGATAAAAACAGCAAAACTCAGCATGGTTTGGATTATTCCGAAAGAATTAAAAATGCAAGGGACAGCTACATAATAAATTTTGATAAACTTCCCGGTGAAAATTTTCTGCTTATAGATGATATTTGCACTACAGGTGCTACTTTAAATGTTTTGTCAAAACTTTTGAAAGAAAAGGGAGCAGATAAAGTTGTTTGTTTAGTTGGATGTATTGGAAAAAGACAGATATAAAATATAGTGATGTTTTCTATTGAAACAATGGAAAAAATAATTTATAATATCAGTATAATCATCTTAATTGATTTTGCCCCGCTATAATTTATGAAAAAATAAAAAATACCGCCGATTTGGCGAGTTTGACAGCAAGACTGCACACAGTCAAGGAGGAAAATAATGGCACTAAGTGATATAGGAATAGATTTGGGAACATCATCGGTACTTATATATAATCCCGAAAATGGAATAATTTTGCATGAACCCTCTGTGGTGGCAGTAAATGCTGATACGGGGACAGTTCTTGCAGTAGGTGATGATGCATATAAAATGGTGGGAAAAACCCCCGGAAAAATAAAAGCGGTTTATCCGCTTACTACCGGTATAATATCAGATTTTTATTTAGCGGAAGAAATGGTAAAATATTTTATAAAAAAATCCTGTGCTACAGGTATGGTAAAGCCCAGAGTAGCTATTTGTGTTCCCTCAGGCATAACAGATGTGGAATCCAGAGCCGTAATTAATGTAGCTGTAAAATCAGGAGCCAGAAAAGTTTTTCTCATTGAAGAACCTGTTGCTGCCGCAATAGGTGCAGGAATAGATATAACCCGTCCAAACGGTCATATTATTTTGGATATAGGCGGAGGTACTACAGATATTGCAATTTTATCTTTAAACGGAATTGTAAATAAAACCTCTGTTAAAGTTGCAGGAAGAAATTTTAATGAAGCTATAATAAAATACATGAGAAACACTCATAATATTCTTATAGGTGAAAAAATGGCAGATACTCTTAAATGTGAAATTGCCAGTGTATTTTTCCGTGATGACGAAGATATTTCCTATACGGTAAAGGGCAGAAATCTGGTCAGTGGACTGCCGCAAAAGGTAGATATAAAAAGAAGTGAAATCTGTCCAATTATGCTTGAAATGTGCGATCAGATTGTGGGGGCACTTCAAAGTGTTTTAGAAGTGGCACCACCTGAACTTTCCGCAGATATTTTAAATAACGGCCTCACCATGACAGGAGGAGGTTCTCTGCTTCATGGTTTGGACAGATACATAAAGTACAGACTTAAAATAAATGCCTATGTTGCAGAAAACCCCATTGAATGTGTGGCAATAGGCACCGGAAAATCCTTTCTGTATTTGGATAAGCTTTTTGATGGTTTTATCGAAAGCAAAGTACACCAATATTAATTAAACAATCTGCAAATCTGTAAAATTATATAACCAAATAAAAATAAATCCCCCGATAAAATCGGGGGATAATTTTTTGGAATTTTTACTTTTCTTTTCTGAAATATTCTATTCCCAAAATAACAAGTCCTAAAATAAGCATGACAGAAAACAAAATAAGAGGAATAATTAAATTATACTCAATAACAGTAGTTATAAATCTTCCCGGAGGGGTACTCCAACCTGACACAAGATTATCAGCAGCTGTATTAAAAACTGACATGGTGCCGAAAGTTCCGCATATTGCCAATATACCGCCTATCACTGTTTTTTTCATAGCTTTCACACCTGTTTTACCGATTATTCCAAAATAAATGCTTTTGTGAGTTCAAATGTAGCATCAATTCCGTCAATATGAGTTCTTTCATAACCATGGCTTGCATAAACACCCGTACCTATGAGAGCGTGTCTGATGTCATAACCTGCTTCCAAGGCAGCATCGCAGTCACTTCCGTACATGGGGTAAATGTCAACAGCATATCTGAGTTCATGTTTTTTAGCAAGTTCAATAAGTCTGCTGGTCATTTCATAGTTGTAAGGGCCTCTGGAGTCCTTGGCACAAATTGAAACTTCTCTTTCTGTACAGGTAAGTCCGTCACCTACACAGCCCATGTCAATAGCCAGCATTTCGGTAACACCTTCAGGCATTGTTCCGCAGGCACCATGTCCTACTTCTTCATAAACTGTTATATGAGCATAAATTGCTCTGTTAGGAGTGATGTTTTCATCTTTCAGGTATTTTGCAATACCGAGAATAACAGCAACACTCATTTTGTCATCAATAAATCTGCTTTTTACAAAGCCTGTTTCTGTGATAACTGTTTTAGGGTCAACACATACAAAGTCCCCTACAGAGATACCATCTTTGATAGTTTCTTCCTTTGATGTGCTGAGTGTATCCAAAACAACTTCCAATGTGTCAAATGTTCTTGCGGTTGTACTATAATCTTTGTTTACATGAGTGCTGGCATTATCAAGCTGGAAACAGCCTGTGAATACTTTTCCGTCCCTTGTGTAAACTTTGCAGTTTTCAGCTTCCACATTATTAGCAGTAAGACCGCCTACAGCGGATATTCTTAATCTGCCGTTTGATTTAATGGATTTAACCATACCACCCAATGTATCAAGGTGAGCCGAGAGCAAAAGACCGTTTTCTTTATCTTTTCCGCCTAAGGAAACTATTACGCCGCCTTTAACGGTTTTCTTTGCGTCATAGCCCAAAGCCTTAAATTCATTGATACAAAAGTCCACTGAATTTGCTGTAAATCCGCTGGGGCCGTCGATAGATGTGAGTTTTTTGAATGTTTCTGTGATGTAATTTACATATGCCATTTTTTTTACCTCTTTTTATATATTTCTACACCAGAGATTCAGGTGTAAATGACAATGGGAGCAGTTCTGACAATGAGTATTCTTTAAAGTCATTTTCATCTTTTGCCAAAATAACTTTCATGGAGCCATCGTTAAATTCTGCCAGAACCTGTCTGCATACTCCGCAGGGTGCAGTATAATTTTCGGTTTTTCCATCATGACCTTTGCCTCCGATAATGGCTATGGCGGCAAAATCCAGTTTTCCTTCGGAAACCGCTTTAAAAACAGCAGTTCTTTCGGCACAGTTGGTTGGGGAATAGGAGGCACTTTCCACATTGCAGCCCGTAAAAATTTCTCCGTTTTTGGTGAGAAGTGCTGCTCCTACACAAAAACTCGAATATGGTGCATAGGAAAATTTTCTGGCTTCAATGGCTTTTACTATAAGTTTTTTGGAATCTATAAGCATGAAATCATCCCTCTATTTTATTATTTCATTTAAGAAAGATTTGCCGTCTATATTACCTTTTATTCCAAGATAATCCAAAACAGTGGCACCAATATGGGCATAAGTATCTCTTGTGCCTAAGTTTACTCCGTTTTTAATGTTATTTCCGAATATAATCATTGGAACATATTCTCTGGAATGGTCGGTGCTTGGGGTGCTGGGGTCGCAGCCGTGGTCAGCGGTGATAATCACTATATCATCGGGCTGAAGTTCTTTTTCAAATTCTGCTATTTGTCTATCAAAAGCTGTAAGAGCTTTTGCATAGCCGTCAACATCGTTTCTGTGGCCGTATTTCATATCAAAATCAACTAAATTTATAAAACAAAGTCCGTGAAAATCCTTTTTAACCATTTCCATGGAAACTTCCATACCATTGTCATTAGATATGGTGCGGTAGCTTTCCGTAACACCTTTTCCCGCAAAAATATCATTGATTTTGCCTACAGCAATAACATCAAGTCCTGCATTTTTAATGGCATCAAGCATAGTATCTTTAAAAGGAACCAAAGAGTAATCGTGGCGGTTGGAGGTTCTTTCAAAGTTTGGATATTTTCCCCCAAAGGGTCTTGCAATAACTCTGCCCACTCCATGCTCACCTTGGAGAAGTTCTCTGGCAATTTCACAGTAGCGGTAAAGCTCGGGAACAGGTACTATATCCTCATGGGCAGCTATTTGGAACACACTGTCGGCAGAAGTATAAACTATGAGTTTGCCTGTTTCCATATGTTCTTTGCCATAGTCATTTATAACTGCTGTACCTGAATAGGGTTTATTTACCAAAGTGCCCCTTCCTGTGAGTTTTTCAAATTCTTTTATAATTTCATCGGGGAAACCGTCAGGATAGGTGGGAAAAGGCTTATCTAAAATAAGTCCGCTCATTTCCCAGTGTCCTGTAGTGGTGTCTTTGCCCATACTTTTTTCGGCAAGGCGTGCAAAACTGCCTGTTGGTTTTTCCTCTTTTGACAATTCAACACCATCTATGTTAAAAAGTCCGTAGCGTTTCATGTTTTTTGTATCAAAATATTTTGATGAAGCACAGGCTCTGAGTGTATTGCTGCCTTCATCACCGAATTTATCGGCATCGGGAAGTTCTCCTATGCCGAAAGAATCCAAAACAAATAAAAATGCTCTTTTATTCATAAAATCACTCTCCGAATCTAAATATAACCGTATAGTATCAATAAGTATAGCACTGATTGTATTTTTTATCAACATTATTATTTTAAAAAAGTATTACCATTTCCTTTTGCAGTGTGATATAATATATTTAATTAGAAATATTAAAATTATATAATTTAAACTAAAATACAGGTATTATATACCTATGAAAAGGAGAAAATCAAATGATTTTTACTTCATGGAATGTAAACGGATTAAGAGCCTGCTTAACAAAAGGATTTGAGGATTTTTTTAGAAATTCAAATTCCGATTTCTTTGCATTGCAGGAAACCAAAATGCAGGAAGGCCAAGCGGAATTTAACCCGGCTGGATATTATCAATATTGGAACAGTGCCGACAAAAAAGGTTACTCAGGCACAGCCGTTTTTACAAAACATGAACCTATGAAAGTAACTTACGGAATGGGAATAGATGAACATGACCATGAAGGCAGAGTTATCACTTTGGAATATGAAAACTTTTACTTTGTAACAGTTTATACCCCAAACTCAAAAAGAGAGCTGGAAAGACTGGATTACCGTATGAAATGGGAAGATGATTTTCAGGCTTATGTAAA